>DASRKV010000294.1:0-18636 GCA_035648795.1 Opitutaceae bacterium | reverse complement strand
GTCGCAGGGCTTCACGGCCCGCTTGGGATTGCGCTCCCTGAACCTGGTATTTCGCCACGAACAGGGCATCCTCGCCACGCCCCAGATCAAGGTGGCGTTCGCCGCCGCGCGCGGCATCGCACGCAAGGCCCAGGTGCTGGGCTTCGAAAATGGATTCGTCTTTGGGGGTCTGATCCTGCTGGCCGGCATTCCCCTCTGCCTGCTCCTTAAACCTTCGGCCCACCACGTGCGGCCCGAGGAGCACGCGAAGGAATCGCTCGAAGCCGAGCTGCTGGCGGAGTAGGGAAGGAACGAACCGCTCGCGCGCGAACGATCGCTTTCGGTGGCGCGCGTTGTTCCGTCGGCCGACCAGCCGGTGTAGGAGCCTGCTTGCCCGTTCGACAGGCCCAGGGTCCCGAGCTCAGGGTCCCGAGCTTGTCGAGGGACAGGCGATTCTTACATCTGAATCGCGAGCAAACTCGTTCCTACATTTTGCATGATTACGGCGCGTCCAACATCGATCAAGACACCTGGCCTTGCGCGAACAGGGCGTCCGGGCCGGCCAGGCTGAAAGCGGTGATCGGTCCTCGGGTTTCGAGGCGCACGTCCACTCCTTCCGCGTCGGGCGGTATCTCCTTCAAGAACTGGATTTGCACCATCTCGGGTCGCCGTGGGAGTCCGCCCCGGGCCAGGGCCGTCTGCAGGATGTCGAAATACGTCGTGTTGTTGACGTGACCGTTCCCGTCGACGTCCGAATACCGCACGGACGCCCGGCAGGCCGCGGGCGATCCGGCGCCCGGCGGGACCAGCTTGAGCTTCTCGAGTCCCGCCATGAAGACCTCGCCGGGCCGGCTGGGAAAAGCCCGGGCGAGATCCTCCGGAACGCGGATCAGCGACTTGGTCTTGAGATTGACGTACAGCCACAACGAGGAGGCCGACGCCAGCAATTCGTCGCCGCAGTAGACCCGGAAATCCCGGTAACCCTTGAAGGTTCGGATGCCGCTGGACCAGGTCACCACGCGCACCGGTTCCTCATACCGCGGATACCGGTGGATCGCCGCCGCCATGCGGTTCAAGACCCAGGACTCACCCCGGGTCGCCATGGCCCGCGTGCCGGCATCGAACTGATCCGCATGTTTGATCGCGGCCTCCTGGAGCAGCTTGAACAGACCCGGGAGCAGCAGCACCTCGTCGCGATCGACGTCTCCGTAAGCAACCGTGGTATGCAGAGTCAGCTCGTCGTTCATCATGAGAAGGCGCAGTGTCACCCTGCGTAATTCATGGAGACGCGACGCCCTCGTCGCGTTGTGCTCGTATTCCCTCGATGGGGGCGTCGAGGCTCCAGGTGGCAGGGCGGACGGGGTGTAGCTGCGAGCGCCAGCCCCTCGACACGCTCGGGGCCTTGAGCCCGTCGAACGGGCGAGCGGCCGGCCGTCCCCAGATCCACTCGCTGGCGCTCGCGGCCACAAGGCAACCGCTGTCTCCTGGGTCACGCTGCATGATCTCGCCTCAGAACGCGGCGTTGCCCGGCGTCCGGGCGAACGGAATGACGTCGCGGATGTTGGAGACGCCGGTGACAAACATCAGCATGCGCTCAAAACCCATGCCGAATCCGGCATGCGGGACCGTGCCGTAGCGGCGCAGGTCCAGATACCAGCCATAATCCTTCGGATCGAGGTGATGACGGGCCAGGCTGTTCTGCAGCACCTCGAGCCGTTCCTCACGCTGACTGCCGCCGATGATCTCGCCGATCCCCGGGACGAGGACGTCCATCGCCGTCACCGTGCGGTCGTCATCGTTCAGCCGCATATAGAACGGTTTGATCTCCTTCGGATAGTTGTAGACCGTCGTCGGACATTTGAAATGCTGCTCCGTGAGGTAGCGCTCGTGTTCCGACTGGAGGTTGGTGCCGTACGCGACGGGGTATTCGAACGTGTGGCCGCTCTTGACGAGCAACTCGACCGCTTCCGTGTAGCTGACCCGCTGGAATGGCCGCTCGCTCACGAAATCGAGCCGCTCGAGCAACCCCTTGTCCACAAACTTGGCGAAGAGCTCCAAGTCCTCCGCGCAATGGGTGCGCACGTCGCGAATCAGGTATTTCACGAATTCCTCGGCCAGCTCCATGTTTCCCGGGAGGTCGCAGAACGCCATCTCCGGCTCGATCATCCAGAATTCGCTGGCATGACGCGAGGTGTTGGAATTCTCCGCGCGAAAGGTCGGTCCGAAGGTGTAGACCTTGGAGAGGGCGCAGGCGAACGCCTCCGCCTCGAGCTGGCCGCTGACCGTGAGATAGGTGGGGCGGGAAAAAAAATCCCTGGCGGAGTCGATTTCGCCATCGTCGCGCTTGGGCGGATTCTTTAGATCAAGCGTGGTGACGCGGAACAGTTCGCCGGCGCCTTCGCAGTCGCTGCCCGTGATGATCGGGGTGTGGACATAGGCGAATCCTCGTTCCTGAAAGAATTGGTGGATGGCATAGGCCAGCCGGCTGCGGACGCGAAAGACGCAGCCGAACAGGTTCGAGCGGGGACGCAGGTGGGCGATCTCGCGCAGGAATTCCGGGGTGTGCCCTTTTTTCTGAAGCGGATAGCTGGCATCGGCGGTGCCGATGATCTCGACCGCCCCGGCCTTGACCTCCCATTTTTGACCCTGACCCTGCGAGGCCACCAACTGACCCCGCACGCTGACGGAGGCGCCGGTGGTGAGGCGCTGGAGATCGGCGTAGTTGGGCAGCGCGGCGTCCGCGATCACCTGCAGGTTCTTGAGGCAGGAGCCGTCATTGAGTTCGAGGAACGAAAACGTCTTCGCGTCGCGGCGGGTCCGGATCCAGCCCCGGACGAGGAGATCATCGCGCGGCGACGGACTCGCCAGCGCTTCTTTGACGGAGGTCGTATTCAGCATGCCGCCGAACATAGCGGCCGGATCCCGTGCGCCAAAACAAAACTGGCAGGCGCGACTCCATCCCGCCTGAATGGCTGCGCTTTCCGCCACGTCAGGCTTGCCGACAGCCACATTGGTTGCACCTTGGAGGCCATGTTACGGCGTGCCTTTTGCGTGTTCTGCCTCCTGTTGGTGACACGGGTCTGGAGCGCGGAGCCGAGCCTTTTCCTCATCTCCCTCGACGGTTTTCGCTGGGACTACCTCGCACAATATGCCGCCGAGACGCCGCATTTGCGCGCCCTGGCGGCGGAGGGCGTGCGCGCCGAGCGCATGATCTCGTGCTTTCCCACGCTGACGTTTCCCAATCACTACTCAATCGTCACCGGGCTGCGGCCCGAGGATCACGGAATCGTCAACAATACGTTTTTTGATCCGGTCCGGAATGCGAGATTCAACTACAAGAAACATGAGTGCGCGATCGACGGACGCTGGTGGGGCGGCGAACCCGTCTGGATCACCGCGGTCAAACAAGGGAGGCGCAGCGCCTGCCTGTTCTGGCCCGGCTCCGAGGCCGTGATCGGGGGTTTCGGGCCGACTTACCACCGGACGTTCGATGGCAGCCTGACCAGCGCCCAAAGGGTCGACGGGCTGCTCGCGTGGCTCGATCTCCCCCCCGACCGGCGCCCCAGCTTCTGCACGCTCTATCTGGACGTGGTTGACCATGCGGGCCACGACTTCGGTCCGGATTCGCCCGAGACCGCCGCCGCGGTGCGCGACGTCGATGCCGCTGTCGGCCGCCTGCTGGATGGACTCGGAGCACGTGGCCAGCGCGCCGCCGCTGACATCGTCATCATTTCCGACCACGGCATGGCGGCGATCACGGACCGCCACGTGGTTTTTCTGGATGACTTGATCCCGTTGTCAGGAATCCAGATTGAGTGTCTCGGAACACAGGCTGGACTGCGCGCGACGACCGATTCGCCCGCGGCTTTGCTGGCCCGGCTTCGGCCCCTGCTCCCGGACCACCTGCATGCCTATGTGCGTGAGGAAGTGCCGGAACGATTTCACTATCGCAACAACCCGCGCATTCCTCCGGTGCTGATCTTCGCGGACGAAGGATGGGAGATCTCGACTCATGCCAGCGCGGAGAAGCGAACGAAGCCGGAGAGGGGAGATCACGGCTATGACAACCAACTGATCTCGATGGGGGCCACGTTCATCGCGTGGGGTCCGGCGTTCCGGCACGGTCTGGTGATCCCGCCGTTCGAAAACATCGAAATCTACGATCTCCTGTGCGCCGTGCTCCACCTGAAACCGGCGCCGAATGACGGCGACGATCGTCTGGGCCGCGCCGTCCTGGCAGTTTCGCCGGCGCCGTGATTTTTGCGGGTCCGCGAGGGTCGAGGTGCGAATTCGAAGGGCAACCCAACCCGTGCCGCCAGTCCAGAATCGGCACCGCATTGCACGATCCCCATGGTTCCCGCGGCGGATTGCCGAGCGACCCGCGACGCGCTTCCTTCGCCGGGACTTCGGAGCCCAATGGTCGTCGCGTCCCGAAAAAATACTTGGGTTACCGGACGCTGGAGGCGGACGATAGATCCAATTCGGCCGCCTTCTTCTGGCAGTCGGGACACACGCCGAAGAATTCGACCAGGTGCGTCACCTGCTCGTAGCCGCGCTCGCGCAGAATCCGCTCGGTGTTCTCCGTGAAGGACGCGTCGATGCGTTCCACCTTCCCGCAACTCTTACAAATGATGTGGTGGTGATGCGA
The DNA here is from genome assembly GCA_035648795.1 of Opitutaceae bacterium. Classification (GTDB taxonomy): domain Bacteria; phylum Verrucomicrobiota; class Verrucomicrobiia; order Opitutales; family Opitutaceae; genus Fen-1467. The sequence goes on along the minus strand of DASRKV010000294.1, from coordinate 14,009 downwards.
GTCGTCCAGATTGATTTCGTAGAGTCCGGTGCCGTTGTGGAAAAAGCAGCGGCGCACCAACCCCAGTTCTTCAAAGACGGCCAGACAACGGTAAACGGTCACCAGATCGCACGCGTCATTCGCCAGATCCTGGTGGAGCTGTTCGATGCTCGCCGGTTGGCCCCGCCGGATGAGGGCCTCAATAATCGCGACCCGGGGTTGGGTGATCCGCAGACCAGCTGACTTGAGCCGCGCGCACGCCAGATCGAGCGGGCTTCCTGCACGGCTGAAATCGCTGACGTTCCCCAGCGGATGATTCGAGGGTGTAGAAGCAATCATTTGTAGTTAAGTTAGCTCAGCCAGCGTTGTTGTGCGAGCACGATGTTCACTTTGTGGCGATTTTCCTGCGCGGCGTCTCCGCAGACCCCCTTCGCCCGAGCCGAATTTAAGCGCGGATTGACTAGGACCTTGGCGGATTGTTCTGCGGAAGGCCAGCGATTTGGGACAAAAAAGCTGGCGTTCCAAGGCAGGACCCGCCAAGAGCCGGTAACAGCCTACCGGGCTGTATTGCAGCATTTGCAGCGGGCCGGTGGCGATGTTACCTCTTCGGACACACCACGATGCAAGACCTCGATTTCGCCGAAATTGTGGATCTGATCTGCAAGGAAGACACGCGCTACGACAAGAAGGCCTATGCTTTTGTCCGGCACGGTCTCGACCATACCGTCAAGGGCCTCAAGAAAAGTGATCCGGCGCGCGCCCAACAATCGCAGCACGTTTCCGGTCGCGAACTACTCGAGGGGCTGCGCGTTCACGCGCTCGATCAGTTCGGTCCGCTCGCCAAGACCGTGCTCGAATCCTGGGGCGTGCATCGGTGTGCGGATTTTGGAGAGATCGTCTTCAGTCTGATCGAGTACCGGGTCTTCAGCAAGACTGAGAGCGACCGCCGCGAGGATTTCGCCGATATCTATCAATTCGACGAGGCCTTCGTGAAGCCGTTCCGTCCGGCGGACAAGGACCGGCCGGGCCCCTCCACCAAGGCCGTGGGATCCGTGTGACGGGACCTCCGCCCCCGGCGCCTTTTCCTATTGTTCATGCATTCATTTGAAACCGACTGCTCGTTGCTCGACCGCTTTTGGCGCGTCCCACCCGAACGCCTGATTTTGCCCAACGGTCTCACCGTCTTGCTGCAACCCGACCGCTCGGCCCCCATCGCGTCGGTTCAAGTCTGGGTGAAGACCGGCAGCATGCACGAGGGAGCCTATCTCGGCGCCGGCCTGTCGCATTTTCTGGAGCACATGTTGTTCAAGGGCACGGAGCGCCGCGCGGGCCGCGAGCTCTCGCTGACCATCCAGGCCCACGGCGGGCACATCAACGCGTACACGACGTTCGATCGCACGGTCTATTATGTGGATCTGCCCGCGGAGCACACGGCCGTCGCGATCGATGTCCTCGCGGACGCCGTGCTGCATTCCACGCTGCCGGCCGGGGAGGTGACGCGGGAACGCGAGGTCATCCTGCGGGAGATCGACATGGGCCAGGACGATCCGGATCACCGCCTGGGCGAGGCCCTGTTCGCCACGGCGTTCCGCGAGCATGCCTATCGTCATCCTGTCATCGGTTACCGGGAGGTGTTCTCCACCGTCACGCGCGACGACCTGCTGGCCTACTACCGGGCGCGCTATGTGCCCAACAATCTCGTCGTGGTCGTGGCCGGCGCGTTTGATCCGGCGGCCACGCGGGCGGCGATCGCCGGGCATTTCGGTTCGGTGCCGCGGGCGCGGCTGGCCCCGGTCCCGCTGCCCGGCGAGCCCCGGCAGTTGGCGCGGCGCACCCTCCACCTGTTCGAGGACGTGCAGCTCACGCGCGTTGAACTCGGCTGGCAGATTCCCGGCCTCGCGCACCCCGACGCGCCGGCGCTCGACGTGCTCGCCACGATTCTCGGCAGCGGCGACAGTTCGATCTTGTGGCAGGCGGTTCGCGAGAAAGCGCGTCTCGTGCATGCCATCGATGCCCACTCCTGGAATCCCGGCACGGCCGGACTTTTCCTGATTTCTTTGACGTGCGACGCCGGCAAGCGCGAGGCGGCGTGCGCCGCGGTGGAACGCGAACTTTCGCGGCGCGCCGCAGGCGGTTTCTCCGCCCGGCTCATTGCCAAGGCGGTGCGCCAGGCCGTGGTCGGTGAGATCAACATCCGCAAGACTATGTCGGGCCAGGCGTCGCGCCTTGGCATGGCCGAGGTGGTGGTCGGCGATCTGGACTACTGCCGCACCTATTTTGACCGGCTGCGGGCCCTCGTCCCGTCGGATCTGCGCCGCGTGCTCCGCACCCACCTGGTGCCGGAACGACTGACCACCGTCTCCGTCAATCCGGCGGGGACGAAGCCGGCCGGTCCGCCGCCGGCGTCAGCCCGGAAGGGCGCCGGTTTCGACGACTTCGAGACAACGACGCTGGCGAACGGGGCCCGGCTCCTGCTTCAACCCGACCACCATCTGCCCAACCTTCATCTCCGGCTCCTGTTCTTGGGCGGACCCGTCTATGAGCCGGCCGGCGCCCGCGGCGCCACGGATTTGCTGGCGACGCTGCTGACCAAGGATACACAGCGCCGCACGGCCGCCGCCGTTGCCCGCCTCATTGAGGAAGTGGGCGGCTCGTTTTACCCTTTCGCGGGCAACAACAGCTTCGGTCTCGCCGTCGAGGTGCTGCCCACGGATCTTCCTCGGGCGCTCGAATTGCTGGCCGACGGTGTGCTGGCACCCGCCTTCAAGCGGAGCACGTTCGCCATCGAGCGGGATGCCCAGCTCGCTGATCTTCAGGAAGATGCCGATGACGTGGTCACGTTCGGGCAGAAGCGGCTGCGCCGGCTGTTTTTCGGCGCGCACCCATTTGCCATCGATGCCCACGGCGACGAAACCAGCCTGAAAGCCCTCGTTCCGGGTGATCTGGCGGCGCTCCATCGCCGTCTGGTGGTGGCGGGAAATGCGGTGCTCGCCGCGGCGGGCGATTTCGATTCCCGGTCGATCAAGCCCCGGCTGCAACGGTTCCTCGCGCGTTTGCGGGCCGGAGGGCTCGCCCCGGCGGACGGTGGTTTCATCGGGCCGGCAGAGGTCGGCGATTTGGTGGAAACGCAGCCGCGCCAGCAGGCCGTGGTGATGCAGGCGTTTCCCGGCCCGGGATTGCTGGCGCCCGACTATTATGTCAGCGAGGTCGCCGACGAACTGTTCAGCGGCATGTCGTCCCAACTGTTCGAGCGCGTCCGCGAGGAGAAAGGACTGGCCTACTTCGTTCGCGCCGTCCGCGTGGTCGGATTGAACACAGCCATGTTCTATTTCATTGCCGGCACCGATCCCCGGCACGCCGCCCAGGTTCTGGCCGAAATCGAAGCGGAGATCAGTCGGGTGCAGCGGGGAGGGGTGGAGGCGGAAGAGCTGCTCCGTTGCCAGGTCCGGCTCAAGGCCGCGCGCCGGATGAGCCTCCAGACCAGCGCCGCCCGGGCGATGCAGGCCGGGCTTAACGTGCTGTACGGATTGCCGGTTGAAGACTGGAAAAACTACGACGCGCACATCGATGCCGTCGATGCCGCGGCCCTGCAGCGGTTCGCGCAGGCCTGTTTCCAGCCGGCGCGGCGCACCCAGCTCGTCGTCCGCCCCGACAAAAAACCCGCGGCGGATGCCGCGGGCGGGGAAGCAGCCGGATAAACTCGTTCTTCAGGCCTTCTGGACCAGACCGGCTTTGATTGCCTTCACGGACACCCAGACCCGCTTGGTGCCGCCGTTGGCCAGCTTGATGCGGATCCGCTGAAGATTGGGCCGGAACTTGCGGGGCGTGATGCTCGTTATGTGCGTGCCGATGCCGCCGCTCTTTTTGCTCTGACCTTTGCGGTTGATGATGCTGCCTTTGGACGGCTTTCTGCCGGTGACGTAACAAACTCGTGCCATGGGATTTTCGTGGTGAAGGGGTCGGAGTAAAGGCCCGTTCCCCGCGTAAGCAAGGGAAAACGCCGGACCGCACGAGCAGTGCCGCGGCGGAGGTGCCGATGCGGGCCGCCAGCTCGCTGACGCTCTGGGCTACGGCTGTCGCTGGGTGAAGGTGGTGTCGCGGATGTTCGTCAAGGCTTTGGCCTCCGCCGGGTCGAGCAATTTGATCTGATCGATCTCTTCATTGATCCATTTCAGGTTCTGCAGGCGCTTGTCCTCCTCGTACATCATCCGGGCGCGCGCCTCTTGGGAGACGCCGAAAATGGGCAAGGTGAATCGACTAAGAAGAAAGCGATCGAGCGGCGTAATGTACGTATTCACCAGCTCCACGTCTTTTGCTTTCGGCGTCAGCCAATCCTTTTCGTCGATCCTTGGCAGGCGGTAATCCCACACCACGACCCGTGCCATCTTGACGACGTCCGTATCAGGCGGTGGTGGAGGTGGCTTGTCGGCAGGTTCCTTCGGCGGGGGATTCCAGACCGGAACGGCCATAATTACCTCACCGGCGATTTGCGGCGAGAGCTTGGGCCTCGCCTTGGGCGCCGGAGCATTCGCGGTGCCGGAGGAGGCGGGCGTGGCAACGGCGTTCGCGGGGGCCGGCGGCGGTGACGACCCAACCGGATTTGGAGATTCCTGCGCCGCTCCGCCGGGCGCAGTCAAGGCCAGGATCAGAACAAAGCAGCCTCCGCCGAGGTGGGTGTGCGGGATCATTGACGGATTAGACGGGAAGTTTTGAGAAAGGTTTCCCCGTAGAAAGATTCTGAACGCGACCACGGCTCTGAGAATTCGGTTGGCTGTTGCGGACGGATTGGCGAAGTGGCCGGCGGTTGAGGTTTGATGAAGGCGGCCACAACGAGGCCACTGATGCCGAGGACGAGGATGAAGCAGTCTAAATAGACAATATGCCAGGTCCGCGGGGAATGCCACTAAATCGGTTCGCTATGTTCGATGGGCACTAGCCGCGCACCTGCCCCGTCCCGGTGATGACGTATTTGTAGGAACAGAGTTCGCGCAGGCCCATCGGACCGCGCGCGTGCAGGCGATCGGTGCTGATGCCGATCTCGGCCCCGAGACCAAACTCGAAGCCGTCGTTGAACCGCGTGCTTGCGTTCCAAAAAACCGTGGCGCTGTCCACCCCCGCGAGAAAGCGCTGCGCGGCCGCCGGATCACGGGTGACGATTGCATCGCTATGCGCCGAGCTGTCGCGGTTGATCGTCGCGATGGCTTCGTCGAGCGACGAAACCACACGCACGCCCATGATCAGGTCGAGGAACTCGGCGGTGAAGTCGCCTGATGCGGCGGCCCGGTGCGCCAGACCGTGTTGTTGAAGAATCGCGGCGCTGGCCGGATCGCAACGCAGGTCGACCTCATGCGCGAGCAACGCGCGGGCGAGGCGGGGCAGTACCGTCCCGGCGACGTCGGCATGCACGAGAAGCTGTTCGGCGGCGTTGCAGACGCCCGGACGTTGCACCTTGGCGTTGACGACGATTTGTTCGGCCATGTCCGGATCGGCCTGCCGGTCGACATAGACGAAGCACACGCCTTTGAAATGCTTGATGACGGGGATCGTGGAGTTCTCCGCCACAAATCGGATGAGGCTCTCGCCGCCGCGCGGAATGATGCAATGGACCAGCGAGTCCAGCTTGAGCAGGGTGGTCAGCGCGGCGCGGTCGGTCGTGGGGATCAGTTGCACCGCGTCGGCGGGCAGGCTGGCCTGGACAAGGGCCTGGGCCACCAGTGCGGCCAGGGCCGTGTTGGTGTGGAAGATTTCCTTTCCGCCGCGCAGGATGGCGGCATTGCCGGACTTCAGGCAGAGAATCGCACAGTCAATGGTGACGTTCGGCCGCGCCTCGTAGATGATGCCGATCACGCCGATCGGCACGCGAAGCTTGCGGATCTCCAGTCCGTTGGGGCGCACCGTGCGCTCCAGTTCCTCGCTCACGGGATCGGGCAGTGCGGCGACCTGGCGGACGCCCTCGGCCATCTGCGCGATCCGCTGGGAGTTCAACGTGAGACGGTCGATCTGTGCGCTCGTCAGGTGGTGCTTCTTCGCCGCCGCGAGGTCCTTCGCGTTGGCGGCGAGCAGGGCCTCCGTCGACGCCGGCAACAACTCCGCCAGTCGCGTCAGAGTCGCGTTCTTCCGCCCGGTCGGCGCCGTGGCCAGCACGAGCGACGCGGCGCGCGCGCGGCGGGCGAGGTCGGTGACAAGTTGGACCAGGTCGGCGGACATGCGGCCTGACAACTTGAACTACGAAGGCACCAAGGGCACGAAGAAAGTTCGGCAGAGACCCAAGTCCGGAGACAAGCGCCAAGCGTGCTCTTCGGCCATGGTCAGGGCAGGTGCTGATGCCGAACAGGAGGCGAACCCCAACGGTTGGTCACGTGGGCGGCGGATTCAGTCGAAGAGCTTGCCGCGGTTGAAGCACCAGACGGCGACCACCATGACCGCGGCGGCAATGCCCGCCAGAATGCCGACCTTGGGCAGCACCTCGAGCAGCGACCGGCCCGCCCAGAGCACATCGGCGAACCCTTCCACCGACCAGTAGACGAGGGTGAATTTGCTCACCCGTTGGATGTAATCCGGCATGAAGCTGACCGGAAACCAGGCCCCGCCCACGGCGCTCATGGAGATGACGACGAAGGTGGCGATGCCGTTCGCCGCGGCCGCGCTGGGGGCGATGGCGGCGATCAGCATGCCGAACGCCGAGCAGGCCGCCGCGGCGCTCAGACTCACGGCCAGCAGCGCGCCGGCATGGTGGAAGATGTCGAGCCCGAAAAACACGCGCCCGGCGCAGAAAAGCGCCGTGATCTGCACCAGCCCGAGAATGACGCCGAAAAGGAACCGGGCCCAGAGAATGTGTGCGGGCCGGACTGGGGAGGACAGCAGGCGCTGAAAAACCCCGGAATTCTTCTCCTCGAACAATGTGGTGGCTGAACCGCTTACTGCGAACAGCAGGAACATGATCGCATATCCTCCCACCAGGCGTGACGCCATCGGGTTTTTCAGCTCCTTGCCGGCCACCTGCTCGGTCTCGATCTTCACCATCCGGGAGAAGATGTCCGCCGATTTTTGATTCTCGGTGTTGGGTTCACGATTCGAGGCCAGGGGTGGAGCCGCCGTGGCCTCTGCGGTCCGGCGACCGGCCCCCCGGTCCTCCGTGGGCTGGGCGAGGGAGGATGCCGTCTGACTTCTGCCGGGTGACTTCTGGTCCGACTGATCCAGGCGGCGGAGATCCGGCGGGGTCGCCGGTTCCGGTTTCCCGGCGGCCGGGCTGGGGTCGCTGAAGCCGAGGTCGCCGGTGATGGCCTTCTGATAGATTTTTTCGCGGTCGCCGCCGAAATTATCGGCCACCGTGTCGGCGATCGTCCGGTTGAAACGCTCAAATCGCTCGGCGCCGAGAAAACGGCGGGCGTTCTTTTGCAGCGACAGGCCCAGCAACTGCGGCACGTTGGAAAAAACGGTCTTTTGCAGAAGGCCGTTCACCATCTGTGACTCGATCTCGTTGCGCGGGTTGAACAGAAACTTCATGCGCACCCCGAAGCCGTTGTCCGGGAGAAGATCTGCGGGCAGAATCAGCGCATACCGGTACCAGTTGTCGTGCAATCCGGCGCGCACATCGGCTTCGGTGAGCGGCCGGGTTGCGCCTTTGCCCAAGTCGAACGTCGTGATCACGGCGAACGCTTTTTCGGCCTTCAGCGCGTCGATGAGTTTTTGCGCGGCGGGCTCGCGGCTGAGATTCACGACGGCAATCGGGATGCCGGTCGGACCGGAGTCTTTGCGATAAAGGCCGAAGACGTGACCGAAAAGATAGATCAGAACGATCGGCACGAGAAAGGTGATGTAGACCGCGGCCTTGGCGCGCCAGAAACTCAGCAGGCTTTTGCGCAGGAGAATGCGTACTTGGGACATGGCGGGGAGGCGGCGGGTTCAGGCGTCGCGCAGCGTGCGGCCGGTGAGGTGGAGGAAAAGCGCCTCGAGCGTGGGACGCTGGCTGACGAAGAGACGCGGCGGGAGGCCGAGCGATTCCGTCAGCGCAAAAAAGGCCGACAGCGGATAGTCCGGCCGCGGGCGGAATCGATGGGTGCCGTCGACGGCGGCGACCTCGCCATGGGCCGCCAACCGTGTGGCGAGCGGCGCGGTCACGGGGTTGGCGGGAAAGGTGATCTCGTCCTCAAACGGCAGCCGGGTGAGCAGTTCATCGAGCGTGCCGAGCGCGAGAATCTTGCCGTGGTCGATGATGCTGATGCGCGAGCACAGCCGCTCGGCTTCCTCCATGTAGTGCGTCGAATAGATGATGGTGACGCCGGCGCGATTCAGTTGCTGCAGATGTTCGAAGATCGCGTTGCGCGACTGGGGATCGACGCCGACGGTGGGTTCGTCGCAGAGCAGAAGCTTCGGCCGGTGGAGGAGCGCGGCGACCAGGTTGAGCCGGCGCTGCATGCCGCCCGAGAACGTTCTCACCAGCGACCGGCGCCGATCGTCGAGCTGGGCGGCCGCAAAAGCTTCATCGAGCGCGGCCTTGAGGTCCGGGCCGCGCAGACCCTGGAGCTCGCCGAAAATCCGGAGGTTTTCTTCGGCGGTGAGTTCGGGAAACAGGGCGATGGTTTGGGGCACCAGACCAAGATTCCGGCGAAGCGTGCCGGCGCCGCCGGCCAGCGGTTGTCCATCGAACGTGATGGCCCCTGCTTCGGGCGCGCGGAGGCCCGCGACGAGCGACATGAGCGTGGATTTGCCGGCGCCGTTCGGGCCGAGCAACCCGAAGAACTCGCCCGAGTCTATTTCGAGCGAAACGCCATCCAGCGCGGTGATGGGGCCGAAGCGTTTGGTGACGTTGCGGAGAGCGAGCATGGGGGATAAGAGGATAACCGGCCGGACGGGGAAAGGTTACGAGGAGATTATTTGTGCTTCAACCGGCGATTCGAACAGCGTTTTCCGGGCGTGGATCAGGAGGATTGTCGGATGCCGGGAGGGACCATAGCCTCGCACCATGAAAACCGCGCCCGACCATGCCCACGTGATCGCTCCTCCGCCCTTGATTCTCGTGGCAGCCATCGTGATTGGGGCGGGGCTGCGCGGCGGCTGGCCGGTGCCACTGTGGCCGTGGACCGGTCGGTGGATTCCCACCGCCGGCTGCTTCGCGACGCCGCTGATCCTCGCGGTCGCCGCGGCATGCGAGATGCGGCGCGCGAGAACCGCGATTCTGCCGCACCGGACCACCACGGCGCTGGTGACGTCGGGCCCGTTCCGCCTGACGCGGAATCCCCTCTATCTTTCGCTTGGACTTCTCCTGGCCGGGGCCGCGTTCGCGATGAACAGCCTGGCGGTGCTGGCGATGATCGTGCCGTGGGCGGTCGTGATGCGCTACGGCGTGATCGCCCGCGAGGAGCGGTATCTCGAACGGAAATTCGGCGAGGACTATCGCACCTATCGCCGGCGGGTGCGACGGTGGCTGTGATCTGGTCCCTTCGCCATGCGTCCGGAATGGCGACCCCTGGCGCAGAGACCCTCCGGAAACTCCCGGCGCATTTCTGCACCGGTCAGATGTCATCTATTAAATGACAAAATTCAAAACCGCCTCCCGTCAGCGCGCGGGCGCGAGCGCCGTCGCCCGGGCAGAAACGGCGGCCCAAGAGGCGTCAGGAATAATCGGCCCGAGGTGGCGGACGGTTTCCGCGCCCATCAACGACGCGAGCGCGCCGCAGGCGGGCAGCGGCCAGGCGCGGAGATACCCAAAAAGAAAACCGGCGGCCCACGCGTCCCCGGCACCGTTGGTGTCGACCAGATCGGAGACGACGACCGGGGCGATGCGATGAAGGGCGTCGCCCTGGGCAAGCCAGGCGCCGTCCTGGCCGACTTTCACCGCGGCGAGCACGCCGAGGCCGGCGAGCCGGCGGGCGAGCGCGGCATAATCGGAATCGCGGTCCTGAAACAATACGCGGATCTCGTCTTCGTTCGCAAACACGACGTCGACGCCGCGCCGCAGCTGGCCCAACAGCCAGTCACGGGAGGCGCTGACGACCTCGAACGAGGCGAGATCGAGGCTGACCGTGCAGCCGGCGGACCGGGCGGCATCGAGCACCGCGTCGGCCAGCGTCTGGTTGAAGACGAGGTAGCCTTCGATGTGCGCATGCCGGCAGCCGCGGAAATCGGCCGGGGAGAAGTCCGTCGGCGCGAGCGTCATCGCCGCCGCGAGACAGGTGCGCATGGTGCGCTGCGCGTCGGGTGTGACGAGGGCGAGGCAGCGGGCGTTGGGCAGCGCGGCCGTTTTGAACCGGCTGGCGTCGACTCCGGCCGCTTCGAACCGGCGGCGGTAGATCTGCGCGAGTCCGTCGTTGCCGAGCTTGCCCAGAAAGGTCGTCCGCAGGCCGAGGCGCGCGGCGTTGAGCGTGGTGTTGGCCGCCGACCCGCCGGTGGTGCAGGCAGGCGCGCTTTCCAGCAGCGAAAGAATGCGCTGCATTTCAACCTGGTCGACGAGGACCATGCCGCCTTTGGCGCCGGCGACGCGGGCGAGGAAGGTCTCGGGCACGGGCGCGAGCAAATCCATGATCGGCGAACCAACGCCGATCAGGTCTAGCGGGCTGGAAGCTGGGGGCATGCGAGAAGGGAGGAAACGCCCTCGACTGCGGATGAGCAGAAACGTGCCGGCACCGCCGGGGCGCATCGCCGGACATGGTTGGTAGGTGCGGCGGGGGCGCAATCTTTTTGGTGACGCGAGGCGGGGCGCAGCTATAGTGACGGCATGGATTACATCAACCACCTGATCGATTCGTTGGCCGCGTATGGGTATCCCCGCTGGCTCGTCATCCTTGGCGTCGGGCTGGCCGCGGTGGTGGCGGTGTGGGTGCTGGCGAAGGTGCTGAAGTGGACGCTCTTCCTGGTGCTCGGCGCCCTGATCATCGTGGTCGTCTTGGGCGGGCTGTTCTGGCTGTTCGGATAAGGCGCCGGGCGGCGCGTGGCTGGCGCGCGAACCCGCTGGCGAGCTTTGGCTTGCATCACCGATGCCGCGCGCCATTCATGGAATCCCGTGAAGTACATTTTTGTCACGGGCGGAGTGGTCTCCTCATTGGGCAAAGGCCTCACGGCTGCGGCCTTGGGCGCGCTTCTCGAGATGCGGGGTTTGCGCGTGCGTATCCAGAAATTCGATCCCTATCTCAACGTGGATCCGGGGACGATGAGCCCCTTCCAGCATGGGGAAGTCTACGTGCTGGACGACGGGGCGGAGACCGACCTCGACCTCGGCCACTACGAGCGATTCACCTCCGGCCGGCTGTCGCGGCTCAATAATCTCACTTCCGGCCAGATCTACGAAGCGGTCATCCAGAAAGAGCGCCGCGGCGACTATCTGGGCAAGACGGTGCAGGTCATTCCGCACGTCACCAACGAAATCAAAGCCCGCATCAGTCAATCCGGCGACGGCGTCGACGTGCTCATCACGGAGATCGGCGGCACGACGGGCGACATCGAGGGCCTGCCGTTCCTCGAGGCCATGCGCCAGTTTGCGCTCGAGGTCGGGCCGCGCGAGGTCCTGTTCATCCACGTGACGCTCGTGCCCTACCTGAGTGCCGCGGGTGAACTGAAGACCAAGCCTACGCAGCAGAGCGTGGCCAAGCTGCGCGAAATCGGCATCCAGCCGCACATCCTCGTCTGCCGGTGCGACCATCCGCTCATGGCTGAGCTGCGGGAGAAACTCAGTCTCTTCTGCAACGTCCCGGTCCGGGCGGTTATCGAGGAGCGCAACGTCGAATCGTCCATCTACGAATTGCCGCTCATGCTGCAAAAGGAGGGGATGGACGACCTCGTGGTGGAGATGCTCAACCTGAAGGCGCCACCCAACCCGAAGAACATCTGGGCGGAGATTTTGCGTCGCATCAAGTCGCCCCGCCATGAGGTTTCCATCGGGGTCGTGGGCAAGTACATCGAACTGCAGGACGCCTACAAGTCCGTGTACGAGTCGATCACTCACGGGGGCATCGCCAACAACGCCAAGGTGAACATCGTGCGCATCGACGCCGAGGCGCTCGAAGCGAAGGGCGGAACCGCCGCTCTGCAAGCGCTGGATGGTATTTTGGTTCCGGGAGGCTTCGGGGAGCGCGGCATCGAAGGCAAGATCGCGGCGGCGCGGTATGCCCGGGAGCACGGGGTGCCTTACTATGGACTCTGCCTTGGCCTGCAGGTGGCGGTCATCGAGCTGGCGCGGAACGTTCTCCATCTTCCGGGGGCGAACAGCACGGAGTTTGACCAGCACACGCCGCATCCGGTGATCAACATCATGGAGGAACAGAAGAAGATCATCGACAAGGGCGCAACGATGCGGCTCGGCTCCTATGAATGCCAGGTGGTCCCGGGGACCCGCGCCGCCCGCGCCTACAAAGTCGACAGCGTCCGTGAGCGTCACCGGCATCGCTATGAGGTCAACAATGACTACGTGGGCCGCCTGCAACAGGCCGGCTTGACGGTGAGCGGGCGCAATCCGCGCCGCAATCTGGTCGAGATCATTGAACTCAAGAATCACCCTTGGTTCGTCGCCGTCCAGTTCCACCCCGAATTCCAGTCGAAACCCAGCTCGGCGCATCCGCTGTTCGCGGCGTTCGTGGCCGCCGCGCTCAAATATCGCCGCAGCCGGGCTGCGGAAACCGCAAAGCGGAAACCGGTTACGGGAAAGCGGAAACCGGCTACGGGAAAGCGGAAGCCGGCGACCGGAAAGAAATGAAACAAGACCCGCGCCGGCGCCCCATGCTTTTTGATCCCGCCAGACTCCTGCTGATCGCCGGTCCGTGTTCGCTCGAAAACGAGCGGGTCTGCCGGGCGGTGGCCGAAAGCCTCCAGGAAATCGCGCGGGCCCACGCGGACCTGAATGTCGTCTTCAAGGGTTCTTACGACAAAGCCAACCGCACTTCCCTCGCCGGCCCCCGCGGTTCGGGCCTGGACGCGGGCCTGGAGTTGCTGGCGATGGTCCGGCGTGACTACGGTTTTCCGGTGCTCACGGACGTGCACGAGACCGCCCAGGTGCCGGCGGTCGCGGCGGTCTGCGAGGTGGTGCAGATTCCCGCGTTCTTGTGCCGGCAGACGGATCTGCTGCTGGCTGCCGCCGGGACCGGCCGGGTGGTCAACGTCAAGAAAGGCCAGTTTCTGTCGCCGCAAGAAATGCCGTTTGTGCTCGCCAAGCTGAAGCAGGGTGGGGCGGCAGAGATCTGGCAGACGGAGCGCGGGACCACGTTTGGCTATCAGAATCTGGTCGTCGACATGCGCAGTTTCGCCCTCATGAAGGCGAACGGCCATCCGGCCATCTTCGACGCCTCGCACAGCGTGCAATTGCCCGGGGCGGCCGGCGGCAAGAGCGGAGGCCAGCGTGAATTTATCCTGCCGCTGGCGCGCGCCGCCCTCGCCGCGGGTGCCGACGGGCTTTTCCTCGAGACCCATCCCCGGCCCGAAACGGCGATCTCCGACGGGCCGAATATGATCCCGCTGGCCGAACTGCCGGCCTTGATCGACCAGTGTCTTGCCGTCTGGCGGACGGTCCGGGGATGACGGTTTCACCACGCGCGGCGTTGACCGCGTCATTTTGGCTGCGTAACAATCCTGGCCGCCAAAACCTCTGAATTGCATGGAAACCCTTCTGATCGACGTACCGGTTCCCTCAATGGGCGCCACGGTGAATGAGCTGACGGTGATTGATCTCCTGGTCGCGCCCGGGACCCGGATCGCAAAAGGCCAGAAGCTCGCCGAGTTGGAAAGTGACAAGTCGGTGTTCGATTTCGAGTCGCCGTGCGACGGTATGATCGTCGCGGTGCAGGGGCGGGCCGGGGATATCCTGCCGTCCGGGGCGCCGTTCCTGCGCATCGAAACGACCGATGAGAGTCTCAGGCACCTGGAAGTGAAGGAGACAGGAGTCGGGAGACAGGAGCCGGCGCTGCAGGATGCCGGAAACCGGAGACCGGAGACCGGAAAGTCTGGCAATGAACCAGCTGCTGCGGATGCCACTCCTCCTTCCGCCCCATCCGGTATCCGGTCTCCTCAATCCGCTATCCCCTGGACCCCGCGCGCCATGAAAC
>DASRKV010000293.1:0-5973 GCA_035648795.1 Opitutaceae bacterium | reverse complement strand
GCCCATCATCTTGGTTGTTCTGAGTTAATCGTTAAAATGAATGCCGGCTATTTACATTGAGCGGCCATACCGATACCCTTCGCTTTCAGTCGGAGTTTCGTCGTTACACAAATGTCCAAGCCCGGGACTTCAAACACAAAGAACGCTTCCCCGTTCGACGGTCCGCGCCACCGACCGAAATGGCTGGCGGCCAGCGTCTGTTTCCTGTTCGGGGCGTGGCTGCTCATCACGCTTCTGGACTACAAGCCGAGCCAAAGCCACGAGTTTCAAACCGGGGGGAAGAGCGCGTGGAACGGACAGGTCTGGGTGATCAATTCCGTGGCCGCGCCTCAGCCGAATCTGGGCGGTCCCTGGGGCGCGGACATCGCCTGGTGGTGCCTGCACCTTTTTGGATTCAGCACCTGGTTCATCCCGATCTTCCTGCTGTGGTTCTCCTGGGTCGCCGTCCGCAACGCCCGGCGGTTCGTTTTCACCCGCGTGATCGCCATGACGCTTTGCATCATGACGCTCGCGGGCCTGATGGCCATGGTGGAGAGCTTCAAGAGCAGCGACTACTTTACGATGGGGCTCGGCGGGAAGGTCGGGCAGTTGCTCTATGGTGAGATGCTGAAAAACACGGTCGGCGTCGTCGGCGCGGGCTTGTTGCTTGGAACCGTTTACGCCCTGACGTTTGCCTTCATCTTCAGCCGCGACGTCGGGGCGGAATTGGAGAAAGCGATGGTCTGGATCCACACCTGGCGGGCCCGGCGGGCCCAGGATGTCGCCGAGCGCGCGGAACGCGAGAAGAAGGAGCAGGAGGCAAAGGAAAAGGCCCGCGCCGCCAAGGCCGTCGCCGCCACCCTCTCGGCGCCACCGATGACGAAGAAGCCGCTGGTCATGCCGAAGGCCCAAGAGGACCTGGCCCGCGAAGCCGCGCCGGCCAAGACCCCCGAGCCCGCCGAACGTGAGCGGTCCGCAACCGGATGGAATCCCCCGGTCGAACCGGTCGCGGCGGCCACCGCCCCGAAACCCGCGGTTTCACTGCTGGGCAAGCTCAATATCGTCAAGCCGGAGGAGACCAAGAAGGCCAAAGCCCTGCCCGTGACGCATGCCGACGACAAGTATCAATTTCCTCCCCTTTCCCTCCTGCGCGAGCCGGTCAATGTCGACCCGAGTTCGAGCGAAGAGGAACATCGGCAGAACGCCGAGAACCTGCTGCGGATATTGGGTGAATTCAACGTGGAGGTGACGCTGGGGGAGATCCATGTCGGGCCGGTCATCACGCGCTACGAGGTGGTCCCTGCGGCCGGCGTCCGCGTCGAGAAAATCTCCAGCCTCGACAAGAACATCGCCCTCGGCATGCGCGCCCAGTCGGTCCGCATCATGGCGCCGATTCCCGGAAAGGCCGCCGTCGGCGTCGAGGTGCCCAACCAGAAGGCGACGCAGGTGGGCCTGCGCGAGATTCTGGAATCGGAGGACTGGGCGGGCGCCAAGGCCGATCTGCCCATCGCGCTCGGCAAGGATGTGAGCGGCAAGCCGCTCGTGTCGGACCTCGCGAAGATGCCTCACCTGCTGATCGCCGGCGCCACCGGCTCGGGCAAATCCGTGTGCATCAATGCCATCATTTCCTCGATCGTTTACCATGCGAGTCCGCGGGATGTGCGGCTGCTCATGGTCGATCCGAAGATCGTCGAATTGAAGATGTTCAACGACCTGCCGCACATGCTGATCCCGGTGGTCACCGAGGCCAAGAAGGTGCCCGCCGCGCTCCGGTGGCTGCTGAAGGAAATGGAGAAGCGGTACCAGATTTTTGCCCGGGCCGGCGTGCGCAACATCAGCAGTTTCAACAGCCGGAAGAAATCCGCGAAGACGGGAGCGGCGCCCGCGGGAGCCCAGGCCACGCTCGACATCGCCGCCGCCGGCGAGGAGATCGAAATCCCCGACCACCTGTATTACATCGTGGCCATCATCGACGAGTTGGCTGACCTGATGATGGTGGCGCCGGCGGAAATCGAGACCCTGGTCGCGCGCCTGGCCCAACTGGCGCGGGCCACCGGCATCCACATTATCATCGCGACGCAGCGTCCGTCCGTGAACGTCGTCACGGGCGTGATCAAGGCGAACCTGCCCTCGCGCATCGCCTTCCAGGTCGCCTCCCAGATTGATTCCCGGACGATCATCGACACCAAGGGCGCCGAGACGTTGATCGGCCGGGGCGACATGCTCTTCTCCCCGCCGGGCTCCTCCAAGCTCGTGCGGGCGCAGGGTGCCATGGTGTCCGACGAGGAGATCAGCAAGATCATCGCCTTCCTCCAGCGGAACGGTCCGCCGGTCTATGCGCAGGAGGTGCAGGCGCACATCGATCAGGAGGCCAGCGAAGATGAGGACGGGGACGAGGACGACGACGAGGGCGAAATGGGCGACGACGAGGAATTGTATCATCAGGCGATGGAAGTCCTCAAAGCCACCCGCCGCGCCTCCACCTCGATGCTCCAGCGCCGCCTGCGCATCGGCTACAATCGCGCCGCCCGGATCATGGAGTTGATGGAGGAAAAGGGTGTCGTGGGACCGGAAAATGGCGCCCAACCGCGCGAAATATTGGCCGACCTGGAAAAACTCTAGACTGCGCCGGCCCGGCACGATGGCGCCCGACCCCGGCGACTTCGCGAAAATCGGTCTTCCCCTCCACAGATAAATTGCATATCTGACTGCCATGCAGACCATCGGCGAGCGACTCGAAGAAGCCCGCAAACGCAAGGGGATCTCCATCCGCGAAGCTGCGGAAGCGACCAAGATCCGGAGCGAGTATCTGCACAAACTCGAGAGCAACAGCTTCGACATCAACCTGCCCGAGATTTACGTCCGCGGTTTCCTGCGCGGCTACGCGACTTATCTCAAGCTCAATGGCGACAAGCTGGTCGCCGATTACAAGGCGCTGGTCCCCACCGACGGACGCGCCTCCCGCCGCGACAACCGCGAGATCTACGGCCGCGTGGATCTTGGTCCGACCGAACGCCCGCCCGCCACCGAGCCGGCTCCGGCGGCAAAAGATTCCGACGCCGCGCCGGCCGCGACCAACGTTCGTTCGAGCAATTTTCCTGCTTCCGCCGCGACCAGCGCGGCCCCAATTGACGCCGGGCTGCTCATCAAAGGCAGCGCGGTGTTGCTCGCGGTCATTTTTGTTGTCGCGATCATTTTTGGCATCCGGGCTCTTTCCCGCGGTTCAGCGAAGCCGGCGACCGAGCTCAAACCCGTCGCCCAGCAGACCCAGACTATCCTGTTCACCGCCGTCGGTCCCGTCGATGTTCAGGTTCGCGAGGATGCAATCGACGGCCCGACCATCTGGCGTGGCCACATGGAAGCCAACGACAGCCATTCGCTGGCCAAGCGGACCAGGCTGTACCTCACCGCCACCGCGATGCAGAACCTGCAGATTGAGATCGCCGGCAAGCGTGCCCCCAATCCGTATTCGGGGCCCCTCACGGTGCAGATCCCGTAGCGGCGCCGTCGAATCCGGGCCGGCCGCCTGTCTATCTGGAACGATGTAGTCGGATGTAACGCGGGGATCGCCCTCCTTCGCCAAGCCTTCGGAGGGCAGGCCGGATCCCGCCGTTTCACCGAGCGCGGCGGGGTTCGGAGACCCCGCTCTACAACGCTGCTCCGGACAGTCCGTGGAGCTGCGTGCGAAATTCGCCGCGACTGCAGAGATCTTATCGGAGCCCCACCGGCGGACCGAGGATTTCGCGGAGCACGATCGCCCGCTGCAACGCACCCCGGCTCCGCAGGTCCAGCGCCGGGCGGTCGGCTGGCGCCGCGATAACCGTGATCGCCGCCGACGCGGCCCTCGTCCGCGCGCGCCGCGACGCCTCCAATTCGCGCATCCGCGCGAGCATCTCCTGCTGACGTTTCAGCTCGGCCGCAATTCTCTCGTCGGCGGGCGCCGCCTCGGGCGGAGGTTCCACCCGGACCGGCCGGATTTCTTCGATCATCGGAGGAGGCGCCGGGAAAGGCCTGGACTCTTCCCCGCCCTCGCCTGCCGGCGCGAGACCGCGCCGCTCCATGATCCGCCGGCGGATATCCTCCTGGATGCGGCGCGTGCGCTCCTCCTCCCCGGGCGCCGCCGGCACCGGTTGCCGGGATCCCCCGCCCTCCGTCGCCTTCTTCACCCGCTGCAGGACGGCCATCACCGCAACGGCGATCAAGAAGAGGACCTGAAGATGATTGAGGAGCCAGTCCATGACAGGGAAACCCGGGAAGCCGGTTCAAGGTTGTCGCGGCGCCGCCTATTTTTTCCCGCCCTCGGGCTGCGCGATCGCGCCCCGCATGTCGGTGTCGGCCTGGATGTTTTGCATCCGGTAATAGTCCATGACGCCGAGGTGACCGCTGCGAAACGCCTCGGCCATCGCGAGCGGAACCTGCGCCTGCGCCTCGACGACCTTGGCCTGCATTTCCTGCGTCCGGGCCCTCATCTCCTGCTCCAGCGCCACCGCCGCGGCGCGCCGGATCTCGGCCTGCGCCTGCGCCATGTTCTTGTTCGCCTCGGCCTGGGCCACCTGGAGCTTGGCGCCCACGTTTTCGCCCACGTCGACGTCGGCGATGTCAATCGAGAGGATCTCGAACGCCGTGCCCGCATCGAGGCCGCGCGCCAGCACGGTCTTTGAAATGCTGTCCGGCGACTCGAGCACAACCTTGTAGCTCTCGGCCGAACCGATGGTGGTGACGATGCCTTCGCCCACCCGCGCGATGATGGTGTTCTCCTTCGCGCCGCCGACAAAGCGGTCGAGGTTGGTCCGCACGGTCACGCGCGCCTTCACCTTCACCTGGATGCCGTCCTTGGCGACGCCGTCGATCGTCGGCCGGCCGCCCTCGGGATTCGGGCAGTCGATCACCTTCGGATCCACCGACGTGCGCACCGCCTCCTCGACGGACTTGCCCGAGCCCTTGGTCGCCAGGTCGATCGCGCACGCCCTTCTCCAGTCGAGCGCGATGCCCGCCTTTTGGGCCGCAATCAGGGCGTGGACGCAGGCGATGACGTTGCCGCCGGCGAGGTATTGGGCCTCGACCTCGTCGATCGACAGCTTGATGCCCGCTTTCGTCGCCCGGATGCGTGCATCCACCATCACCCCGTAGGGGACCTGCCGCAGCCGCATTGCCACGAGGTTGATAATGCTGACATAGGCGCCCGCCAGCCACGCCCGCAGCCAGACGCTAAAGAATGAGAAAACAATCCCGAGCACGATCAGGCCCGCAATGACGCCCGCGATGATGAAAACGATGGTGATATTCATGATTTGGTGACAATGAGATGAAAATTATCCACCGCCACGACCTTGAGCGTGGTCCCCGTCGCCACGTGGCCGCTCCGGGAAACCGCCTCGTAGCGCCGGCCGTCCAGGAGCACATAGCCGGAGGGCGCGAGCGTGGTGACGGCCGCGCAGAGCTGGCCGATGACCGCGGAGTCGGCCACCGGAGGCTGGCTGATGGCGCCGATCGAGTCGTGCAGGAAAAACCGTTTCCCCAGCCGCGTCTTGGGGAGGAGGCCCAGCTCCACGTACAGGGTGAGGCCGACCAGCGCGAGGCCCGCGAGCAGGGCGAGGCCGCCGCCGCGCGCGCCATAAGACAGGAACGCAAGAACGCAGGCCCACAGCATCGCGGCTCCGCCGAGGATGCCGAGCACCGAGCTGGGCATGAACACTTCGAACACCAGGAGCACCAGGCCCACGAGGAAGAGCAGGAGGATCGCGGTCATGACGGAAGCTTTTCCACCTTGAGCCCGAAATCGGTGCAGCCGACCACCACAACCCGGGTGCCCGCCGCCGCCGAGCCGAGCTCGAGCTGGGCCTGGTAGCGGACGCCGGCGACCTCCACCTCGCCCGCGGGGCGTAGTGGAGTTGTAACTACACCTTCCCGGCCCACCAGCGCCGTCGTCTCCGCGCCCGCCTCCGGCCCGGCGCCGCCGACCTGCGCCGCCGTGCCCAGGGCGGCCTGCAGCAC
>DASRKV010000292.1:0-36489 GCA_035648795.1 Opitutaceae bacterium | reverse complement strand
CGGGCGCCACGTTGATGGGACGGCTCAAACGGGTCGTTTTCGCGGTCGCCGATCCCAAGATGGGCTGTCTGGGCGGAGCCGCCGACCTCAACGCCCTGCCCCGGATGAACCACCGCTTGGAGATCGCGCGCGGGGTCATGGAAGTCGAATGCCGCGACGTCCTCCAGGCCTATTTCCGGTTGAAGCGCGCCGAGCCGGCGGAGTGACTGGTTTTCACGCAGTTCGGTTGACTGAACCGTGGTCCGGTGCACAATTAGCCATTGGAATCGAAACAAACCTCAATCCTTACCGCATATGGCTTACGAACTTCCGAAACTGGACTACGCCTACAACGCACTGGAGCCGCATATTGATGCGCGCACCATGGAAATCCATCTGACCAAGCACCACCAGGCTTACATCAACAACGCCAACAACGCGCTCAAGGATCACCCGGCCCTGGCGGCGCTCGACGTCAACAAGCTCATTGCCGATCTCGGCAAGGTGCCGGAGGCGATCCGCGGGGTATTGCGCAACAATGGCGGAGGCCACAGCAATCACACGTTCTTCTGGAAGATCTTGGGACCGGGAAAAGGCGGCCTGCCGAAGGGTCAACTGGCCGGCGCCATCAGCAACACGTTCGGAACCTTTGACAAGTTTAAGGAGGATTTCAGCAAGGCCGCGATCGGGCGTTTTGGTAGCGGCTGGGCCTGGCTCGTCGTGACTTCCGACAAAAAACTGTCCGTCGGCTCGACGGCCAACCAGGACAGCCCGCTCATGGGGAAGGCGGTCGCCGGCTTCGAGGGCAAACCGGTCATCGGCCTCGATGTGTGGGAACACGCGTATTATCTTAATTATCAGAACCGCCGCCCGGATTACGTCGCCGCATTTTGGAAGGTGGTCGACTGGGATGCCGCCGAGGCGAATTTCGAGGCGGCGATGAAGTAGCGCGCGAGGGCCGACTGGGTCAGGACGCTCACCGGCCACGGTTTCGTCAAAGGAACCGATGGTCGTTGTTTGGGCGAAGCCACGACGGCGCACGTTCCCGCGGTTTGACCGGGCGCCGCAAGGCGCGACATCCGCCATGCCGCCGTTTTGCGGCACATGGCGGGGACCGGCTGGTGCGGCGGGGTACAGCGACCCCGCCCTACAATATCGCACCGAACGGCCTGCAGAACTGCGGGCAAAACCTGCCCCAATTGTATTACTGAGCCTTACGGAATGAAGTGAGGTTGGTGGAGCGCGTTGTCACTAACGCGCCCGAGGCGTCTTGAGGACAAGCCGCACCACCGCTGTCTGTCACTACATTAAGCATACTTCAGCAATCCGGCTCAGCCGGCGCTATTTCACTGAATCCAATAGCTCACCTGGGAGCATTTTCCCAAGGCCGTGGGGCTGATGGGAGTGGCGCGCTTCGTCTCCGTGTCAAAAAGAATGAGGCGGCGCCGGTTGGCTTCGCGTGCAGTGTAGATGAGATGCCGTCCGTCCGCGAGCCAGCAGGGCTCGATCGCATCCAATGGCGCCTGCGACTCGATTTCCGCCCGCCCGGTTGAGAAATCATAAACGGCGACCTGGTAGCCGCGGCCCACCGCCGCGGTGAAGGCGATCTTGCTCGGATCCCACCGGCACCAGTCCGGCTCGGCGCAATAGCGGCTGATGCCGGAAGCAATCCGCTGGGGAATCGCGCCGGCGGCCGCCGGCATGACGTAGAGCTGCGGCCCCGGCTCGGAGGTATAGATCAGCCGGGTGCCGTCGGGTGACCAGCACGGTCCGGCTTTGACCGCAGGATTGCGCGTGAGCCGCGAGATCATGCGCCCCTGGGCATTGCTCACGTAGATTTCGGAGTTTCCTTCGCCGCTCAGCACCATGGCGATCCGGCCGCCATCCGGACTGTAGCGCCCGCCGGTGTTGGTGCCCTGCACGCTGACCAGAAGCGTCGGCGTGCGCGTGGCCAGATCGAGCACATAGATATCGGGAAACCCGTTGCGATAGCTGGTAAAGATCAGCCGCCGTCCGTCAGGCGACCAGCGCGGCGAGAGGATCTGCCGGCTCACTCCGGGCCAGCCCACGATTTCTCCGCCAAACAGGTCGGAGGTCATGATCTCCATGCCGGCGCCACGATCGCTGATGAACGCGAGTTTGCCCGCAAAAAATCCGCGCCGCATCTTGCTCGTGTGCACCACCGCCGCATCGGCGGCCCGCAACAGGGCATTGCGCGCGCTGGTGCCTCCGACGGTCTCGCTGAAGACGGGCAGCCCGGCCGAGCCGCGCGTAACCTCCACCCGCACCTGCGCCGGCGCAACCAGCGTGAAATTGAGGTCATACGCCGCGTCGGCAGCCACCAGCCGGTAGGCGCCGTGGGCGCTGAACGCCAGCCGCGCCAGGCTGCCCAGCTCGGGCGTGGAAGCAGTGACCCTGACCGACATCACATTCCGGTCGGCGGCGATAATGACATCGCCCTGATGGGCGCTGTCAGCAAGCGCCGAGGCGGCGCCCGCAACCGGGAGCAAAAGGAGGAAAGGTAGGCGGATTCGCATGGGAAGATTGGGTGGACAGACCGCACCGGGCGCGGCGAGTTTCTTATTTACAGACCCGGTCGCCTGCACAACGTAATTCCGCCTTTCGCGGTCGGCGTCGATCGTTTGTATTTTCTCGCGGGCTGCGCACCTTTCACCACCGTACCGTGACACCCGAAGCCATCAAGGAGGCCCTGAAGCAGGTAAAATATCCCGGTTTCAGCCGCGATATTGTGTCGTTCGGGCTGGTGCGTTCCGCCGTTTTGGTGGAAGGCACCGCAAAAGTCTCCCTCGCGCTCACCACCTCCGATCCCCAGGTGCCGGCCGTGATCAAAGCCGAGGTGGAGCGGGTGCTGCAATCCCTGCCGGGGGTGAAGGCGACCGTCGTCGACATCGCCGTCGCGCCGGTGCGCGCCCCAACCGCCGCCGCCGGCGGAGGGACCGCCGGCAGCAACGCCGCCAAGCGTATCCAACACGCCGTCGCCATCGCCAGTGGCAAAGGGGGCGTCGGCAAGTCCACGTTCGCGGTCAATCTGGCCTGCGCGCTGGCGCAGGTGTTCGCGGCGGAAGGCCGGCCCGCCGGTCGCGTCGGGCTGATGGACTGCGACATCTACGGCCCGTCCGTGCCGTTGATGATCGGGCTCGACGGGCGACCGGAAATCGCGGGCGACGGCCCCGACGCCATGCTCCTGCCGCTGGAAAAGCACGGGGTGAAGGTCATGTCGATGGGCTTTCTGGTCGATCCCGACACGCCCGTCATCTGGCGCGGGCCGATGATCATGAAGACCGTGCAGCAATTCGTGCAGAATGTGCAATGGGGGGACCTCGAGGTGCTGCTCGTCGATCTGCCGCCCGGCACCGGCGACGCCCAGCTTTCCCTCGTGCAGATCCTGCCGCTGGACGGCGCCGTCCTGGTGACCACGCCGCAGGTGGCGGCCACGAACGTCGCGCGGCGCGGCGGATTGATGTTCAAGAAGGTCAACGTCCCGCTGCTGGGCGTGGCGGAGAACATGAGCTATTTCACCGATTCCGTCGGTCAACGCCATGATCTCTTCGGCACCGGCGGCGGGAGCCGGCTCGCCGCGGGGCTCGATACCGTCCTGTTGGGCCAGGTTCCGTTGCTCCCCGAGATCCGGTTGGGTGGCGATGCCGGCCTGCCCGTCGTGGTCAACGCGCCCGCCGGCGCCGCCGCCCGGGTCTTTCGCCAGATTGCGCAGAGTTTGCTTGACCGTTTGGCGGCAGCCGGTCGTTGAATTGACAGCGTTTGGCGTTCAAATTCGATTTTCCAACATGGCGTTGACGAAAGAAGACGTGGTTTGTGCCTTGCGCACCTGCCGGGATCCGGAGATCCCGGTGAACATCGTGGACCTTGGTCTGGTCTATGACGTGGAAGTCCGGGAGGGCTCCCCGGCGGAGGCCGGCTATGATGTCAGCGTGCGCATGACGTTGACGTCGCCCAATTGCCCGCGGTCCCGCTCGATCTCCTCGGACGTCCAACGGAAGCTCCTCGGATTGGAACGCGTCCAGCGCGCAACGGTGAATCTGGTCTGGGATCCGGTCTGGCATCCCTCGATGATCACCGCCGAAGGCCGCCGGCAGCTTAACCCAGCCTGACGACCGTGGTCTCCATGTCTTCATCTCCGCTGAAAGAGCCTGGAACATCGGGCGAATTCGTAAAACAATCCTCGCTTTATCAGGAATTCCTCGCCGAAAGGGAAGAGATCCTGCGGCACAAATGGCTGGAATCCGAGCGACTCGGCTACGACATCGGCTTTGAGCGGGCGCTGCTCGATTGGATCCGCAAACATCGCGACGGCTGGCGGGCGCATCGCCGGGCGATGTTGCAGCAGCAGGCGCCGCCGCGCCAGGACCCGGCCAGGTCGCCCCCTGGGCACTTGAAGCCCGACCCGTAAAAAACGAAAGACTGACGCCCGGCTCCGGGGTCAGTCATGAAAAATCTCCCGTCGCGCCGGGCCGGTCACCCGGCCGGCGTATTGGTTTACTTGATTTCCTTGTGGAGCGTGTGCCGGCGAAGGTAGGGATTGTACTTCTTCTTCTCGATGCGCTCGGTCACCGTTTTCTTGTTGCGCTTCGTCATGTAGCGGGATGGCGTTTTGCCCTCTTTGCGGGCTTCGGTGCACTCGAGAATGACGATTTCTTGCATGGGATGAAAGGGATTGAAGGGTCAGAGCAAACGGTCCGGCCGGCGCGGTGCAACCCCAAAGTGCAGCCGCCGGTCAGCTTGTGCTCAACTTCCTCTCCGTCAGTGGCAGCATGACGCCGCGGCGGAAAAGGGTGACCTGACCCGTGCTCGACGAAATCACGATCGAAATGCACTGCGTGGCCACCGAGATCGCCGCCGCCGCCGCATGGCGCGAACCGAGGCCGCTGGGCAGGGCATGATCGTAATCGGCGGCCTGGATGAGGCTGCCCGCCGACTCCACCACCCCGTCTCCGCGGATGATGAACGCGCCGTCGATCGAAGAGAATTCCTTGATCGTCTCGTCCATGAACGGGCTGAGGATGTTCCGGTCCTCCTCTTTGTAACCGTAAAATGGATTCAGCACGAGCGGCTTGATCAGCTTCTCCACCTTGTCGGTGTCGCCCACGACGAACAAGCCGCCCACCGGACGGCCTTCCCGGCCTTCGACCGCCAGGTCCGTGGCGACCGCCAGCACGCGCTCCAGCACCTCGGGTTTCACGTCGTCCGGCAGCAGGTCCGCGCGCCCGGTCAGCAGCGTCTGGAACTCGCGCTCCACATCCACCACCACGACCGTGTCGAACTGGTTGCTGCCCGCGATGCCGCTCACGCAGCAGAGCCGGTCGTTGAAACTGACCAGTCCGCGGGTCAGCGCGACGAGCACGGCGCTCCGGAGTTGCGCCAGCCGCTGGCTGGAAAACGACCGCACCTGGATGATTTCCGCAAAGCCCTTTCGTTCTTCATTCGTGTCGCCGGTGTTGCGGGTGACAAGGATCGTTTTCGTGGATCCGAACCACCGTTCGGCTTCAATTCCGCCGACGAAGGTGTCGCCGAAGACCATGATCGCCGAACAGCCGCAGCCCTTGGCCACATGTTCCGCCTCCCGGAACATGATGCGGTTGACGCGGTTCTGCTGCAGCTGCGCCGGCCGCGCGGCAATGCCCCCAAGCCCGGTCAGGAGGCGGTCATAGAACAGGTCGAGATCCGCCGCCTGGATCAGGCCGTTGACGAATTCCGGCTCCTTCACCAGCCGGGCCAGCGAGGCGAGCACCTGCAGGTAGTCCCGCGCGGTCTCGTCCGCGAGGAGCATGATGATGAGATGGATCCGCTCGTTGTCCTTGAGGCCGTCATAGCGGATGCCTGCCGGGCTCCGGCCGATGGCCAGCACGTAGCGGCGGGGCATCTTCACCCGCACGTGCGGCAGGGCCACCCCGAGGCCGAGGTAGGTGGTCATCGTGTTCTCGCGCTGCAACAGCCCCCGCAACAATGCGTCGCGATTCAGATCGGGGAAACGGTTGGCCGAGACCTCCAGCAATTCCGCCAGCGCGCCTTTCAGATCGCTGCTGGCGAGGTCGATGATGCGATGCCGCGTGATGAATTTTTCGATCCGCATGCGGAAAATCAAGCTGGTCTGTCCGGGCGGCCGGGTCGGGATTTATCTCTCCCAGTCCAGCGCGCCCTTTTTCATTTCATAAACGAGGCCGAGCGCGAGCAGGCCCAGGAAAACAAGAATCGGAACGAGGATCGGGAGGCGTTGCGCCAGAAACTCGCGGTAGATGAACGTCCACGGGACGAGGAAGATCACCTCGATGTCGAAGAGGGTGAAGAGCAGCGCGATCAGATAGAATTTCACCGAAAACCGGGCGTGCGCCAGACCGCCCCCCTCGATGCCGCATTCATACGCCGTGTCCTGGATCCGGTTTTTCCGGGCGCGCTGGCCGAAGAAGTGGCTCGCCCCGATGATGGCGGCCGCGATGCCGGCGGCCAAAACGATCTGATAGAGGAAGGGCAGATAGGCGGCGGATGACATCATGACTAAGTTGCCCGCAAGCAGGCGGATGACTCAAGTGGAAACTTGGGGAATTTTGCCGCGCGCCCCAGGCTCAGCCGTCCCCCCGCCGGCGGCCGGAGCGGAAACCGAGACGGTGCACCACCGGCGCGCTAAGGTTTCGACGGCCCGCCGGGCGCCACCTTCACCCACTGCACCGCGTCCGTCTTTTGCGATCCGATGCCGAGCTGCTCGGCGAATTCGAGCATGCGCAGCCCGTCGGAATCGATTTCCTTGAATCCGGCCTTCAGCCGCCCGGCGTCGATGCGCTGCAGCATGAGCGCGTCGAGCATCACTGGGTCGGAACTCAGCCACAGTTGCGGCTCGGACAACGTGTACAGGGAATTGAAATAGGGGCCGCCGATGAACTGGTAGCGTTCGAGGCTCACGATGGAAAACAGCCAGGTCGAGCGCAATTCGGGGATGGCCGCCATCTCGGCCACGGCCGCCGGGGCGTTGGCGGGGCTGCGGAAGAAACGGAGGGTGTTGGAGGCGTTCCAGAGTGTGGCATTGACCAGGGCGCCGTTGATGCCGAGCACCGGATGATCGGTGTAAACCGGCAGGTTGATCCAGAAATCGGAGTCGAGAAACAGCGGGGTATCCAGAAAACTCTTGCGGTCCTCATCGACGGTCGTCTGCACCTTGCCCCCCGCCGCTTCCTCCGCCGCCCGCTCGTTGAGGATGGGGTCAAACCGCGTGGGGAGCGGGCTGTCGTAGAACCACGTCGGATCGTAGAACTTCCCCGATTCCAGCACGTAGATCGGGTGATTCTTGAACGGGGTTTCCCCCGTCGCCAGCGAAGGGAGATAGTTCGTGAAACGCATGCGCAGCTGACTCAGTCCGACGATAAAGATGTTCTGGCTCTTGAAGCCCCGCCGTTCGAGCGCCGCGATCACGGCCTTCACCAGCGGGATTGGCGTGGCCAGGCCCGGCCCGGAGTCGCTGTAGATCTTCAATCCGACCTTGCCCTTGGCGCCGGGTGCCAGGCGCCGGCCGGTCAACTGCTCGAAGCGCGTGAATTCCGCCTCCACCGCCGCGGCGTAGTCCTTCTCGCTGAAATTGCCGAGCGAGCTCTCCAACACCGGAGCGGGCACGGCCTTCGCCGGAACCGGGTCCGCCCCGCGAGCCGGCCGCAGGACCGCCCCTCCCAGGGCGATTAACGCCAGGGCCACCCGCCCGGCGTGGCGCATTATCCAACCGCTCCGTACATGCATGCTGTGTATGTCGTTCAAATCCGCGTGTGGTTCCGCGCGAAAGATGGGGAACTTGACACACCCGGCCCCCGGTTGAAAGTGCATTCTTTGCTGCCATGTCCGCCCTCAAGCCCTCCTGCCTGCGCGACCTCAAAACCCGGGTGAACCTCCTCGAGGTGGTCTCCCGGGTGGTGACCGTGCGCAAGGTGGGCGCGCGATTTCGCGGCTTGTGCCCGTTTCACCAGGAGAAGACCCCCTCCTTTTACGTGAATCCGGACAACGGCTTCTACAAATGCTTCGGCTGCGGCAAGGCGGGCGATGCCATCACGTTTGTCCGCGAGACCGAGGGGCTCACCTTCATCGAGGCGGTGGAGACGCTGGCGAAGCGTTTCGGGGTGACGCTCGAATATGAAGCGGGGGCGGGGCCCAGCCGGGAGGAGCGATCGCTGCGCCAGGAGCTGTTCGATCTGCACGAGCTCGCCGCCGAGCATTTTCACGAGGTGTTTCGGGGCGCGGGCGCGACGGGCGAATTCATGCGCGCCTACTGGACCGGGAAGCGGCGGTTCCCGCTGGAGCTGGCGGACGAGTTCAAGATCGGCGCCACCGATGAACACGGCAGCGGGCTAGCCGACGTGCTGATGAAGCGGAAGTTCTCCGAGGACGCCCTGCGCCAGTGCGGTTTGTTCTTCGCTCCGCGCGATGACGGCCCCCTCATGCTGGGCTCGCTCCGGCATCGCTTTCGCGGCCGGCTCATGATTCCCATCCGCGACCACCAGGGGCGCGTCGTGGCCTTCACCGCGCGCCAGACGGAGCTCACGCCCGCCGACGATCCCGCCCGGGAAGCCAAGTACGTCAACTCGCCCGAAACGCCGATCTTCACGAAGGGCAACCTCCTGTTCAATCTCGACCGCGCCCGGGTGAACGTGGGCGAAGGCCACCCATTCATCATGGTGGAAGGCCAGCTCGACGCCCTGCGTTGCTGGCAGGTCGGCCTCACGAGCACGATCGCTCCCCAGGGCACGGCGATCACCGACACCCAGCTCGGACTCCTTCGTCGCTATCATCCGCAGATCGAGTGCTTCCTGGACGGCGACAGCGCCGGCCAGAAGGCTGCGATGCGCCTGTTGCCGCTGGCGCTGCGGGCCGGGCTCGAGGTAAAGTTCCTCCTGCTCCAACCCGGCGAGGATCCCGACTCGCTGTTTCGCGACCGGGGCCTGCCGGCTTACGAGGAGATCCGCGCGCACGCGCTGCCCGCGATGGCGTTTGCCTGCCAGACCCTGCTCCCCGAACCCGGCACCGCCTCCCCGGAACTCAAGTCCCGCGCCGCGCAGGCCCTTTTTGAAATGGTGAGTCAGAGCGAATTCGAGGTGGCGCGCACGGGCTTCCTGGCGGAATGCGCCGGCCATATGCGTCTGCCGGTAGCCTCCCTCCAGCGAGACTTTGCGGCATTCGCCCGCCGCCAGGCCCGCGTCGGGGCGCCGGCTGCGTCAACCAGCCCCGGCAACGCCCCCGCCGTCCGGGCCAACCGCCCGCCCGAGGATGACTTGTTGCTCCTGTGTCTCCATTTCGAAGCATTGGGAAAACCGCTGGCGAACGCACTGCTGGCCCGCAACTGGATCGACGCCACGCTGCCCTCGGGCCGCATCCTGTGGCGCTTCCTGACCGAGTTCGAACACGACGGGTGGCCCGGCCGCGATCACCTCGATGAACTGCTGGAAACACCGGAAGAAAAGGCCCTGGTGGCATCGTTGTTGTTCGAGGCCCCGGACATCGACAGTCCCCGGAAGATCGCCAATGAAGGCCTGCGGCGGCTGCAGGCCCGCGCGCTGGAGCCCCGGCTGCGGCAGATAGAACTTGAAATAGCCGCCAAACGGACGGATGTTGATGCAGCTATGCTCTCGCTGCTGAAGGAGCGCTCCGAGGTTCAGCGCCTGCTTCGCCAGCCACTCGTCTTGCCGGCCGGGGTGTAGCTGTTTTCGTTTTTCTCTTCCATGTCCCGTAAAGCCAAGTCTCCCAATCACGTAGTCAAAGCGGAAGCACCGGTCGTGCCGGTCGCCGCGGCGGCGCCTGCCGCTCCGGTGCCGGCGGTCGCCGCCGCGTCCCCCGCCAGCGAGATCCCCGCCGGCAGCTCCAATATCAACGAGAAGATCCGCTACCTCATCCGTCTCTCGAAGGAGCAGGGGTATCTGACTTTTGATGACATCAATGAGGCCCTGCCGGAGAGCGTCGACAATCCCGAGGACATCGAAAACGTCATTTCAATCCTCCAAAACCTCGAGATCGACATTCTCGATCCGGAGGAGGTGGACAGCTACAAACAGCGCCAGGAGGAAGCGGAGGAGGAGGAGTCGCGCTCGTCGCAGCATGACATTCTCGACGATCCCGTCCGCATGTACCTCAAGCAGATGGGCCAGGTGCCGCTCCTGACCCGCGAGCAGGAGGTCGAGATCTCCAAACGGATCGAGAACGCCGAGCTGCATGCCCAGGAAGCGCTGTTTCATGTGGGCATCGTGAGCCGGTACATCAGCGCGCTCGGGCAGAAGCTGCTCAACCGCGAGGAGCGCTTTGACCGCGTCGTCATCGACAAGAAGATCGACAGCCGCGAGGCCTACTTCAAATCGCTCCCCAAGCTGGTCGAAACCACCCGGCGGGTCGAACTGGCGGTCGACGAGGCCTGGCAGGAAGCGCAAAAGGCCCGGTCGGAAGCCGACCGCAAGAAGGCGCTGGCGAAATTCCGGAAGCGGGAGAATGCGTTGCGGGCGAATTTCCCGAAGTTCTATTTCAAGCTGAAGGTCTATGAGGATTACCTCGAGGGCCTGACCCGCCTGCTCAACGATCTGCAGAAAATCAACGAGACCTTCGAACGGGCGAAGCATCCGAAGACCAAGAAGGATGCCGGGATCGACACCCGGGCCCTGCATCAGCGGCTCAAGCAGATCGAGCTGGAGATGCGGATGGCCCCCCCCGAACTGCTGGCCATGGTGGCCAAGACCCGCGGCCACGTCCGCGAGGCGCACCAGGCCAAGACCGAGATGGTGGAGGCCAATCTCCGCCTCGTCATCTCCATTGCGAAAAAGTACACCAATCGCGGTCTGTCCTTCCTCGATCTGATTCAGGAAGGCAACATGGGATTGATGAAGGCGGTGGAGAAATTCGAATACCGCCGGGGCTACAAGTTCTCCACCTATGCGACGTGGTGGATCCGCCAGGCCATCACCCGGTCCATCGCCGATCAGGCGCGCACCATCCGCATTCCAGTGCACATGATCGAGACCCTCAACAAGGTCATGCAGGTCCAGAAGCAGCTCCTCCAGGAGTATGGACACGAGCCCACGCCCGAGGAGGTCGCCGAGGAAATGCAGATGCCCGTCGAACGCGTGCAGCAGATCATGAAGATGGCCCAGCAACCCATCTCCCTCCAATCCCCTGTCGGCGACGGCGATGACACCAGTTTCGGCGATTTTATCGAGGACAAGAGCGCGGAGAATCCTTATGACATGACCGCTTTCTCGCTCCTCCGGGAAAAGATCGTCGACGTCCTCGATTCGCTCACGGAACGCGAACGCCGGGTGCTCTCCCTGCGTTTCGGCTTGATCGACGGCTACAGCCGGACGCTGGAGGAGGTGGGCAAACAGTTCAAGGTCACCCGCGAGCGGATCCGGCAGATCGAAGCCAAGGCCCTGCGGAAGATGCGGCACCCGACGCGCATCCGGCAGCTCACGGGGTTCTTCGATGCGGAACAGCCCGACAGCGCGCAGAATCTACTGAAGAAGGCCGTCCGCCCGACCGAGCCGCAGCCGCTCTGAGGCCGGCTTTCCCTCTTTACACCCCCGGCCTGGCGGATACATTGGATCAACATGTGTTTTTCCGCGCTTCCGCTGGCAATCTTCAATTTTGGTGGCACCGAGCTGGTTCTCATCTTGCTGATCATTTTGCTGCTGTTCGGCGGCAGCAAACTTCCGTCGCTCGCCCGCGGGCTCGGCCAGTCGATCAAGGAATTCAAGAAGGCGTCCCGCGAAGATGACGAGGCCAAGTCGGCGGAGACCGACGCCGCCAAGGCGGCGGAAGCGAAGAAGCAGGACGAAAACACCCCCACTCACGGGGCGAATTGAAATTGCCGGGCGGGCGGGACCAAGCGCCGCTGCTGACGCCCGGCGGGCACGGCTTCGGGTTGTCAGCCGGCCAAGGTCGCCCGGGGCTCTTGCCCACGGCTGAGGATTTTCCGAACCACGGGCGAGACGCCCGTGCCACGTGGCCTGGGCCTCTTGCCCATGTCCGGGGATCGTGCCGAATCACGGGCCGGCTGCCGGTGCCCATTTGAACCGCCTCGCGCGACACCGCGTCCGCGACCAACAGAAAAGCCCCGCCGACAGGGACGGGGCTGGGAAGGAGCAACGGCCGACCGATCAGTTCTTCGGCGCCACGGGCGCCGGCGCGGGCGGCGTGGGTTTCACATCGAGGAGTTCGACGTCGAAGATCAGCGTCGATCCGGGCGGAATACCCTGCTGGGGGCTGTCACCGTAGCCAAGATGCGGCGGGATATAGAGGCGGATCTTGCCGCCTTGATTGATCTTTTGCAGACCCTCGGTCCAGCCAGCGATCACCCGGCTAAGTTGGATCTCCACCGGCTGGCCACGCTGCACCGAACTGTCGAAGACCGTATCGTTGATCAGCTTGCCGGTATAGTGAACCTTCACCGTGTCGGTTGGAGTCGGATAAGCGCCGCTCCCCGGCTGCATGATCTCATACCGCAGGCCACTCGGCAGTTCGACGACGTTCTTGTTCTCCTTGAGCTTGTCAAAAAATGCCTTGGCCTCACCGAGATTCTGGCTGCGGACCTTGGCGAGGTAGACCTCCTGCTTCTTCTGCATCAACGCGTCCATCTGCGGTCCGATCTTGTCCAGATCATAGGGCGCTTCCCTCCCGGCGGCAGACGCCACGAGGCCCTTCACCACGGCGTCAACCTGGTCCTTGCTGAATTCCAGTTCGGCCAGGCCGAGACGCTTGCCCACGAACCAGCCAAACGATTCGAGGATTTGCTGCTCGGAGAACGTGGGCGCTGCCGTCGCGGGAGCCGGAGCCGCCACGGCGGTTGCCGGGGTGGCAGCCGCCGGCGCGTTTTGCTGCCCGGGAATCTTTACCTGGACCTCTTGAGCGGAGATCGTGGCGAGCAAGCCAAGGCAGAGCAGGCCGGCCGGGATCAAGTGAGAACGATTCATGGATACGATGGTTGATTTCTAAGGGAGGAGATGGTTGCGGGCGGATGTTGCCCTCAAAAGCGCACGGACATGACATCCCGCCAGAGGAAAAGCAATCCCTTAGCGCGACCCGCGCGAGCGGCCAAACCGCCGCCCCGAAAACTCCGGCCTTTTATTTCCCGTTCTTCTCGTCCAATCTGGCCCTCTTCGTCCGTTCGGACCTTCGCCCTTTTATGCAACCCGACCATTTTTGGTTCAGCAACGACGGCCAGATTCTCACGATCAAGGCCAAGGACGCCACGACGCTCTCGCTCGGCCTCGCCTTCTGGCCCCGCCAACCGGCCGAACTCGAATTCATCCTCGCCCACCGGGAGGAAATCCACTTCACCGAGCGCAGCACCCTCGCCCGGGTCGGGATCGAAATGATCACCTCCGGCGTGCCGCAGGTCGACCACAACCGCCTCATCCTCGAGACCGACGCCTTCCTCTTCGACCCCAGTTTTCCCAACGCTTCGTACTGGAAGAAACTGTTGCGCCCGGGTACGCCGGTCGGCCGTTTGTTTTACGCGCCGGAATCGGCCAAACTGACCACCAACGAAATCTGGGAGGCGGTCAAAGAGAACCGCCTCAAGTTGCCCAACACCATTTCCATCGACCGCCTGGGACGCGTGTTCCTCACGCCGCACAAAGTCCAATACACCCTCAATCCGCGGCTGCAGCGGCCGGAATTCGAACGCCTCATCAATGGCGACGCCGGCCGCGGCTACCTCGACAAAGTGCAGGTCCGTCACGACGTCAGCACGCTCGCGGTGCCTCCCCGCTCCGGGGTGCTGACCAGTTGTTCCATGTACCTCAAAGAGCACTTTGTCGTTCTGAACCGCGGCGAGGGCAATTTCGGGATTCATTGCGGCGCCATTCTCCTCGATCCCATCAAGACCTTCGGCACGAATGTGATGCTCGAAATCTACAACAGCAGCGGCCAACCCGTGGTAAACCCCGTGGTGTCCGTCGAGGTGTTCCGCGCGCCCACCCTGGCCGATCCTGAGGTCAAGACGCTGGAGAAGAAGCGGCTGCGGTTGTACGCGGCGGCCCACGATCTTTACGGCAAGATGGACAAGGACCCTCCCCGGGACAACACCGGCGAACCGCGCCCGAAAACCCGGATCACCGTCAAGGGCCAGAACGCGCTGATGGACAACCATTCGGTGTTTCTGAATTCGGGCGATCTTGCCAACCTGCGGGCGCAACTGGACGAAGAGAAATCCCTCCGTGGCTTTCGCACGCTTATCCAGGCGCTCGACCACGCGCCCGACGCCGACACGCTCGTTGTCGACTACTTTCCCAACCTGATGGAGCACGTCGAGCTCCTCACCCGCATCCCGGAGCTCAAGCTCAGACGCCTCATCTTTCGGCAGCCGTCGCGCACCCACGGCTTCTTCCTTTCCGGCAATGCCCACGCGCGGCTCGACACCTACTTCAACATCAACCTCGACGTCTACTGGTACAACGGCGACCTGAAGGACCTCTACCTTCACACCTACAAGAAGGAGCACGGGTTCTTCATCCGCGAAGAACTGGGCAAGTTATTCCAGGAACTGACCATCCTCGCGATTTACGGCTCGGCGGTTGAGCTGGGCTCCGACCAGACAGCCAAGATCGCCGCGCTCATCGGCAAACTCACGGAATTCATCGGACCGAAAGTGGGCGTTCTCACCGGCGGCGGGGGCGGCGTCATGCGCCTCGCCACTGACCAGGCCCGGCGGAATCAGGCCCTCACCGGCGCGTGTTTTTTGGAACTGGAGGCGCAACAACCGGAGCTGGGCGTCGATTTCTTCAACACCTTTCAGGATACGTCCCGGCACAATCGCCAGAAGTGGTTCGAAGTAGCCGACTTCTGTATCTTCAACGTCGGCGGTGTGGGCACGCTCGAGGAAATCGGGATCGAGTTGTGCAATCTCAAGCTCGGCATCCGACCGCGGGTGCCGTACATCTTCTACGGCGCCGGTTACTGGAACGACCTTCGGAAGCAGGTTCGCGAGATGATTCGCACCGGCCGCTCGCCCGCCTGGATGGCTGACTACGTGCTTTTCTCGGATGATCCTGACGAGGTCGTCGCCTTCTATCGCAAGACCCTGCAGGTGTTGTGATGACTCGCCGCTCATCTTCAGCGCGCCGCCTTCCTCCTGCCATGCCCCTACCCGCTCGAATCCTCGTCGTCGGCTCCGGCGGACGCGAACATGCCCTGGTCAAAGCCTGCCTTGCCTCCCCGGTCCGGCCCCGGGTCATCGCTGCTCCCGGCAACGGCGGCATCGCCTTGGAAGCGCCCTGTTTCCCGGTCCCGGCCGAAGACGTGACTGGCATCGTCGCGCTGGCGAAGCGTGAACAGATTGAATTTGCGATCGTCGGCCCCGAGGTTCCCCTGTCCCTCGGGCTCGTCGACGCCCTCGTCGCGGCCGGCATTCCTGCCTACGGCCCCACGCGGGACGGCGCCCGGCTCGAAGCGTCCAAGATCTTCACGAAGCAACTGCTCCAGAAATACCGGATTCCGACCGCGCCCGCCGCCGTATTTACCGAGGTGGCTCCGGCGTTGAGTTATCTTCGCACGCGCCCGATTCCGATCGTGGTGAAAGCCGACGGCCTGGCCGCCGGGAAGGGCGTGATCGTCGCGCAAACCGTGGCCGAAGCCGAATCAGCCGTCCGGAGCATGCTCGGAGGCGGACTTTTCGGGGAAAGCGGCCGCCGGGTGTTGATCGAGGATTGCCTGTACGGCGAGGAGACGTCGCTTCATCTGGTCGTTTCGGGCCGCGACTACCTGCTGCTGCCGATCGCGCAAGACCACAAGCGCGTCGGGGACAATGACACGGGACCCAACACCGGCGGCATGGGGACCTATTCGCCGGCCGACGTTGTCACGCCTGATCTGCTGGCCCGCATCGATCGCGAAATCTGCCGGCCCTCGGTCGAAGCGATCGCCGCGGAAGGAATTGACTTCCGGGGCACCCTTTTCATCGGCCTGATGCTGACCGCCACAGGTCCCCAAGTGCTGGAATATAACACCCGTTTCGGCGATCCGGAAACGCAGGTCATCCTGCCGCGCCTCGCGACCGATCCGTTGGCCCTGATGTGGGCGGCGACTCAAGGCCGCTTGAAGGACATCAAACTCGAAGTGAAGCCCGACTATGCCCTATGCGTCGTCGTCGCGGCCCGGGGTTATCCCGGCCGTTACGCGAAGGGTGAGGCGATCACCCTGCCGCCGGTGCTCCCACCGGAGACGTGGGCCCTCCATGCCGGCACCGCTCTCGACGACCGGCAGCAGCTCGTCTCGGCCGGCGGCCGGGTGCTCGGAATCTGCGCGCGTGCCGGCTCGCTGCGCGCCGCCGCCGACCGGGCTTATGCCGTGTGCGCCGAGCTCCAGTTTGCCTCCAAGTACTTCCGGCACGACATTGGCGCCCGCCAATTGAATCGGAAATGAAACGATCCTGCCATTCTTCGCCGGGGCTCGGGCTGCTGCTGGTCTTCGGTCTTCAGTTTTTGGTCCTGAATCTTTCCGCGGCGGCGGCGCTCGACCTCGGCCAGAATCTCACCTACTTGCGCCTGCACGGTCGGCCGGACGACGTTCCGAACCTGACGGCCGTCTGGGGCAAGCCGGCCCTGATCATCGACCTTCGCTATCCCGGCGCCGACGCCGCGCGATACCTCCCCGCTGATCTTCCGCCCCGGCCGGCTCCGGCGCCCTTGTTCGTCCTCGTCGGACCGGCCACGCCCTTGGATGCGCTCGCCGCGCTGCGCCGCCGCGCCCCGGCTCTGATCACCCTCGGCCTGCCGGCGCCGGGCTTGGCGCCGGATATCGCGCTGGTGGTCAAGCCGGAGGACGATCGCCGCGCTGATGAAGCCCTCGATTCCGGTGTCCCGGTTGAGTCGCTCCTCAGCGAAACTGTCGCCAAGCGGCGGTTTGACGAAGCCGCGCTCATCCACGAACGGGCCCAGGGTCCGGACGCCGCCGGAACAACGGCCGTCGATGCCGTCGCCGCGGCCACGGCGCCGCCGGCGAAGCCCGACCACCCCGCCGCCGCCGCCGCTCCTCCGGCAGAGCCAAAGGACGCGATATTGCAGCGCGCCGTCCAACTGTACCGTACCCTGATGACGCTCGGCAAACTTCCGCGCCGCTGAGGGTCCGCCGCGGCGCGCCGCCTTTCTGCCCTCGACAAGCGCCGACCGCGCCGGCTTATTCACCGTTCTCGCGCATGTCCGGTCCGGGACACATCCTTATCATCTGCACGGCGAACATCTGCCGCAGTCCCATGGCGGCGGGACTTCTTCAACACTTCCTCGCCGGGCAGGGCGAACCGCTCAATTCGCTCCGCGTCGTCTCCGCCGGCATCGCCGCCCGCCGCGGAGACCCCGTCTCGGACAATGCCGCCTTCACGATGAAAAAGGTGGGCATCGACCTCAAGAACCACGTCAGCCAGCCACTGACCCAAGGCCTGCTGGATGATGCCCTGATCGTGCTCTGCATGACCGAGTCCCATCGCGCGATGGTCCAACTGCAGTTCGACCCGGTGCCAAAACACCTCTACCTGTTCCGCCAGTTCCTGTCCTCTCCGGTCGATCCGGAGGTCGATGATCCCTACGGGGGGCCGCTCAGCGTGTACGAATCGTGCCGCGACAGCCTCGTCGAGGCGGTGCCGAGCGTCGTCAATTTTCTCAAGACCATTGTCCCCGCATAGATGCCCGCCGGATTTGCGGTCCTCCGGGCTTCTATAGAGAATTGCCCGAAGCCAGATCCGATAGGACTCCAGCGGCATAGGGGATGCCGCCAAGGTCCGCCTGGTCCTGCGAATTCCGGCAAGCCCGCACCTTCACCCGTTTTTTCCCGGCCCTCCCGATAAAGCGCAATCTTGCCTGCGCCCTGTGCCGCTGAATGCGGGCGCGCCTTGCAATGATCTCTCTTTTTCTCATGAATCCTTCCCACATGCCGCTCAATGCCACCCCCCTCCGTCAGCTCGATCCCGAGGTCTACGCCGCCATCGCCGGCGAATTCGCGCGCCAGCAGAATCACATCGAGCTGATCGCCTCCGAGAACTTCACCTACCCGGCCGTGCTCGAGGCCCAGGGCAGCGTGCTGACCAACAAATACGCGGAAGGCTATCCCGGACGACGTTGGTACGGCGGCTGCGAACAAGTCGACAAAGTCGAGGTCCTGGCCATCGAACGCGCCAAGCAGCTCTTCGGCGCCGAACACGCGAACGTGCAGCCGCACTCCGGTTCCCAGGCCAACTTCGCCGTCTACTCCGCGGTGCTGCAGCCCGGGGACAAGGTGCTCGGCATGAATCTGAGCCATGGCGGCCACCTCACCCACGGCAATCCCGCCAATTTCTCGGGCAAGCTGTATCATTTTTCCCAGTACGGCGTCCGCGAGGCCGACGGTCTGATCGACTATGACCAGCTCGCGGAGGTGGCGCAGCGCGAAAAGCCCCGGATGATCACCGTGGGCGCCAGCGCCTACTCGCGCACGATCGACTTCGCGCGCATGGGGGAGATCGCCCGCGGCGTCGGCGCGTGGCTCTTCGCCGACATCGCGCACATCGCGGGGCTGGTCGCGGCCGGCCAGCATCCCTCCCCGGTGCCCCACGCCGATTTTGTCACCACCACCACGCACAAGACCTTGCGGGGCCCGCGAGGCGGCCTCGTCCTCTGCAAGGCGGCGCACGCCAAGGCGCTCGACTCCGCCGTCTTCCCCGGCGGCCAGGGCGGACCCCTCATGCATGTCATCGCCGCCAAGGCCGTGTGCTTCGCTGAATGCCTCAAGCCCGAGTTCAAGGTGTACTCGGCGCAGATCATCCGGAACGCCCGGGCGTTCGCCGCCGCCATGGCGGCGCGGGGCTACAAGATCGTCTCCGGGGGCACCGACAACCATCTTTTCCTCGTCGACCTGCGCGCCAATCTGCCCGAGCTCACCGCCAAGAAAGCCCAGGAGGCGCTGGATCTGGCCAACATCACCTGCAACAAGAACACCGTGCCGTTCGAGACGCGCTCGCCGTTTCAGGCCTCCGGTCTCCGGCTGGGCACGCCCGCGGTGACCACGCGGGGCCTGGTGGAGTCGGAGATGGACGAGATCGCCGGCTGCATCGATTGCGTGCTCCGCGCGATCGGCACCGAACAGCAGGACGCGGTCATTGGTGGAATCAAGGACCGGGCCGTCAGTTTGATGGCGCGGTTCCCCCTGCCGTACAAATTGTGAGACGCCCGCCATGTTTGAACATCGCCGCGATCCGCTGCTGCCACGCCGCGATTATTTCCGCCGCCTCATCCGCCATGCGCTGATTGCGGGCGGCATCCTGCTGGCCGCTCTCGGCCTCGGGATAGCCGGCTACCATTGCTTCGAGGGGATGGGATGGCTCGACGCCTTCGCCAACGCGGCGATGATTCTGTCGGGCATGGGCCCGCTCGCGCCGCTCACGACCGCCGGGGGCAAGCTGTTCGCCGGAATCTACGCGCTGTTCAGCGGTGTCGCCTTTCTGACGACCGTGGGCGTCCTCGTCGCGCCGGTCGTGCACCGCGCGTTGCACAAGTTCCACGTCGAATCCCGGTCGCCGGATCGGTGACGCGACCGGGCGGGACGCCGGCGGACCGGGGAACGGATTTCCCAGGAAAACCGCCGGTCGCGAACAAACTTCAATTGCACCCGGCGGTCCCGCCGCTACGGTTAGCCTCTCTTCCTCCTCGTGACTACCGCCGCCACCGCCCCCACCTCCCGGCCGCTCTCGCTCGGCGTCATTTTCCTCACGCTTTATATCGATCTCATCGGGTTCTCGATCTCCTTTCCGCTGATCCCGCGCATGTTGACCTACTACCTCGCGCAGGAGGGGAGTGACGGCGTCCTCGGCTGGTTGTTGCAGCGGGTGGAGGCAATCGCCCCGCCGTCGGGTCAAAATCCCTTGTTCGTCGCCGCGCTCGTGGGCGGGGTGCTGAGCGCGGCTTACTCGCTGCTGCAGTTTCTCTTTGCACCCTTCTGGGGCGCCCGCTCCGACCGCATCGGGCGGCGACCGGTCCTGCTGGTGACGGTGGCGGGGACGGCCCTGAGCTATTTGCTCTGGGCTTTCAGCGGATCCTTCTGGCTGTTCATCGTCGCGCGGCTCTTTGGCGGCGCCATGAGCGGCAACCTCTCCGTCGCCACGGCCGCGGTCGCCGACGTCACCACCCGCGAGAACCGGGCCAAGGGCATGGGACTGATCGGCGTGGCCTTTGGCCTCGGCTTCATCACCGGACCCATGATCGGCGGAATCATCGGGGCGGTGGAGCCGGGCCCGCGCTGGGCGCATTACGGAATCAATCCCTTCTCCGCCGTGGCGTTTGTCGCGACGGGCTTTTCGCTGCTCAATCTCGTCTGGATCGGCGCCCGTTTCCGTGAGACCTTCACTTCCGGCCAACGCGGCGAGCTTCCCGAGCGCATTCGACATCCCGTCCGCGCGTTGTTTGCGATCCGCGACGCCGCCATCCGCCGGGCCAATCTGGTCTACTTCCTGGTGGCGCTGATCTTCAGCGGCTACGAAATCACGATCAGCTTCCTCGCCACGGAGCGACTGCGGTACGATGAGCACCAGCTGACCTACATCTTCGTCTTTGCCGGCGTCATCTCGATTCTGACCCAGGGCGTGCTGGTGCGGCGGCTGGTGCCCCGGTTCGGCGAGAAACGCGCGGCGATCGGGGGGATCGCATTGATCGCCGCGGGCTTTGCCCTGGTGGCATTCGCCG
This sequence comes from Opitutaceae bacterium, assembly GCA_035648795.1. Lineage (GTDB taxonomy): Bacteria > Verrucomicrobiota > Verrucomicrobiia > Opitutales > Opitutaceae > Fen-1467. The sequence goes on along the minus strand of DASRKV010000292.1, from coordinate 15,820 downwards.
CGACGGCTGGGCCGGTCTACGCGGCGATCGCGCTCGTTTCGATCGGGTCGGGCTTCTCCAACGTGGCTTTTTCTTCCCTGATTTCACTCTACAGCCGCACCGATGAGCAGGGCAAGGTGCTCGGCGTATTTCGCTCGCTCGGATCCCTCGCCCGCGCGGTGGGCCCGCTCGCCGCCGGCGTCATCTTCTGGTGGTACGGTTCGCTGTTCACGTATGTGCTTGGCTCCGTCTTGCTGCTTGTGCCCCTGGCGGCCGGTATCAGGCTACCTCAACCGGAAAAATGAATCCGCGCTGCGATAGTGTCATTCTGATCGCACCCCATCGGTGGCGACCGGGAGTCGGCGTCCGCGACTTCCGTCCGCTGTTGCTCGGCCTAGTCTCCTGCGCGGGGCTGTTGGTCTCGGGCTGCGCCACCTTCCACCTGCCCCCGCGCCGCACCAGCCTGGAGTCGGCGCGCACCGTCCTGCCCGCCACCCTCGCGTCGAATTTCCTCGTCATCGAGACTCCCGTCGACAAGCACAGCTCCTATCACTTCATCGTCGACACCGGTTCTTCGGTCACCCTCGTGACTCCCGATGTGGTGAAACGCTTTGGCGGCAAAACACCGGCGAACCAGTCGCCGATGCGGGTGCGCGGCGCCAACGGCCAGGTCAAGCTGCTCAATCCGGTCATCCTGAAACGCCTGCAGCTGGGCGAGGCGCGCTTTGAAGGTGTCCGGGCGCTCACCCACGATCTCACCGATCTGTCCAATCACCTGGGCGTCCGGATCGACGGGGTGCTTGGCTTCCCGTTGTTCCGCGAAACCCTGCTGACCCTCGATTACCTCCATTCGCAGATCATCATCACGCCGTACGGCGTGCCCACGGCGCAACCCGGCGTCACCATTCCGTTCAACAACGAACAGAACACCCCGCTCATTCCCATCCAGCTCGGCGCCGAGTCATTGATCGCCCTGGTCGACTCCGGGAGCGACGCCCCGCTCAGCCTGAACACGGTCGGGCTGCATCCCACCTTCCTCTCCGGCCCCAAACCAGGAGTGCTCATGGCGACCCTGGCGGGCGACCGCCTCGGGATGACCGGACGCCTCGCCCAGCCGCTCACGGTCGGCGCCTACGTCGTCGAGAATCCGATCGTCAATGTGACGGACGAGCTGTCCTCCATCGGCGGCGGCCTCCTCCGCAACTTCATCGTCACCTTCGACCAGAAACGGAATCAGGTGACGTTCTTCCGGCCAAACTACGATCCCATCCATATCGCCCCGGCGCGCAGCACCGGCCTGAGTTTCATGAAGATTCCCGCGTACTGGCGCGTGGCGGCGGTCGTCGCCGGCTCCGCCGCCGACCAGCTCGGCGTGCAGACGGGCGACCTCTGCACCCGCATCGATGATGAGCCAGTGGCCGCCTGGCCCTACCAGCGTTATTCGGAGCTCATCCGGACGGCGGCGCGGATCACCTACACGTTCATCAACGGCAACGATGAGCAGCAGGTGACGCTGCCGGTCTTCGACCTGGTGCCCTAGGTTCGGCGGAGCAGGAAGGCTCCGGCGCCGTCGCAACCGCTCTCCCACGGCCGGCTGTAGCGGCTCTTGTCCAGCGCAAACCGTCCGCGCGTCGCGCGAAGAAAGGCTTCCACGACCCCTTCGTTTTCTTCGGGCTCGAGGCTGCACGTGCTGTAGACCAACCGTCCGCCGGGCGCCGTGAGTCGCGCCGCCGCATTGAGCAGCGCCAGCTGTTGCCCAGCATGCTTTCCGATATCGGACTCGCGCAGCCTCCATTTCACATCCACCCGGTGGCGGATGACCCCGGTATTTGAGCACGGGACGTCGAGCAAGATCGCCGGGAACTCAGGCGGCAGATGATGCTCCTTGAGCAACTGCGGCGATAACTCGAGGACGTCGGCTTGAACGAGCACGACGTCCGCGCTGCGCGCTTTGGCAAGATTTTCCTTGAGGCGGTCGATCCGGCGAAGGTCGGGCAGATCGATGGCCACCACCCGGCCAACCTCCGCCGCAGCGGAGCCCGCCGGGCGGGCCGGTTGCTGCAGAAGATCTGCCAACAGGAGACTCTTGCCGCCGGGCGCAGCGCAAAGGTCGACGACGGTTTCTCCGGCTTTGGGAGCAAGCAAACCCGGCGCGATCAGCGTGGCAGGATCCTGCAGATAAAGCGCGCCTTGCGCCAACAGCCGCTCGATCTCCGGCCAATGACCGGCGGGCACGACATAAAATCCGGGCCACGGAGCCGCCTGGAGAAACCCGGGCGGCTTGATTTGAGTGTCCGGGTCCGGCGGGCCGCCAGCGCCGGGCCGGCTGGTCTCTGACCCTCCGGGCCCGGGTGGCAACGAGGATATGGCGTCGTCGGGCCGGGCCCGCCAGCGGGCATAGACGGGCGCGGGGCTCTGATTCCATTCCAGGAGCTGCCGGGTCGCGTCGGCCCCGAATTGCGCCAGCCAGCGCCGCACGAGCCATTCGGGATGCGAGTAGAACCGCGCCAGTTCCGGCACCCCCGCGTCAATTGACGGAGGCACCGCGTGGAGACCAGGGGCGCGAGCCACCTTGCGCAGCACGGCGTTGACCAACCGCACTTCAGCCGGACTGAGCAGCCGTTTCGCCTGGGCGACCGCATGGTGAACAATCCTCGCACCCTTCCCGTCTTCGGCGGCCGCTGCCTCCGCCTCCAGCAGCTCAAAGCTGGCGACGAGCAAGACCGCGCGGAGACGGGCCCGCGGCGTCCGCGGAATCATCGCGCCAAGAAGGCCCTCCAGCCGCCCGAGATTTCGCACGGCCCCAAACAGCAGGTGTTGACAGCGAGCCCGCTCTCGCCCCTCCGCCATTGGCGCGCCATCTGTCACCGGATCGACAGTCCGCGCCGGCCGGCGTCCCCTGCCGCCCTGCGATGGCGCCGCGCGACCGCGCCGGGCGGGCCCGTCCGGTCCGTCCTCCTCCAGCAAGCCGTCCAGCCGCGCGTGGCGTCCCAGCCAACGTTCGAGCAATACGACCGAACGGACCCACGCGTCGGTCGACGATTGAATCGGCAAGAGCCTCATTCCGCGATGTTAAGATACACAGTTTGACAATCCATCCCATTCTCGACTCAACTGATCATTCCACGCCTGCCATATCGCAATTATGAATTCCGAAGCTGTTCAAGCGCTCATCGCCAAAAATCCGTCGCTCAAGGCATCCAAAGCCAAACTCGAGGCCATGGAGCCAGGTGCTTATTGCGTCCACCGGAGCTGGGGTTTCGGTCAGATCCAGGAGTACGATGACGCGGACCAGAAACTGGTGATCGATTTCAAGGGCAAGGCGAAACACCGGATGGACCCGACATTCTGCGTCGGCACGCTCGACGTGTTGCCGCCCAAACACCTTCTCGTGCGCAAGGAGATCGAACCGGAAAAGATCGCCCTGCTGATCGACGAAAAGCCGGTCCAATTGATCGTCGAGACCCTCGCCGCCTTTCCCAACAAGGCCACCACCGCGATCGATCTTGAGATCATCCTGCAGCAGGTGCTGGGCGAGGAACGGTTCAAGAAATGGTGGTCGGCGACCAAGAAGCAGGTCGCCAAGGACCCGCGGATCGCGGTTCCCGTCAAGAAGACCGAATGCTACGTGCTTCGCGACGAGCCGGTGTCGGCGGAGGACGAGATCATCGAGCAATTCAACAACACCCGCTCGGCGCGGCGTCGCATCCAGTTGGCCGAGGAGTTGATCGCGGTCGCGGCCAAGAAGACCGCCAATGACCTCCTCCCCGTGCTCACCGACCTCGCCACCGCCATCAAGGACAGCAACCAGCTCCACCCCGCCGAACGTCTGTTTGGCGCGGCGGTCCGTGACGAATTGGCGAAAACCCTCGGCGCCGACGTCACCACGCTTCAGCCGAGCATGGCGGAACTCGTCTCGGACACGCGCCGCCTGCCGGACATGGCCGAGAAGATTCCCGTCCACTTCCAGACGCGGTTCCTCGAACTGATCAAGGACGCCCATCCGCTCGACTGGAAGGACCTGGCGTTCCTGCTGCTCAAGACCAGCCAGGGCAAGTTCACCACCGAATGCATCAATTTTCTGGTCGAGAACGGCCATGCCGAGGAACTCGCGGCAGTCCTGAAGCGCTGGCAGACCGAACAGAATCTCCGCGCGCCGGTGCTGTTGTGGGTGGTGAAGAATCGTCAGTCCAAGAAGTTCGCGAAGCTCCTGAACGACCTGATCACGCCGCGCCTGTTTAGCGCCATCTTCTTTGCGATCGATTACGAGGCCCTGCAATCGGCCGGCACCCGGCGCATTCCGCTGGCCGAGATTCTCAGCGACGACCCCGACCTGATTTCCGACCTGCTCGCCACGGCCGATCCCGAGACCGCCCGGGATCTCGCCAACACGCTGCTCCTGAACCAGGGCTTCGAGGAGCTGACCAAGAAATCGCTGCTCGCCCGGTTCATCAAGATCTTCCCTTCGATCCAATCGCTGGTGTCCGGTGAAAGCGACTCCCCGAGCGAGCAACTGTTTGTTTCGCGGGGGAGCTTTGACCGCAAGCAACAGGAGTACGAGTTGATCGTCTCCAAGCGGATTCCGGAGAATTCCCGCGCCATCGCCTCGGCGCGCGAACACGGCGACCTGCGCGAAAACGCCGAATTCAAGATGGCCAAGCAGGACCAGCAACTGCTCATGGCGCAGAAATCCCAGCTGGAGCGGGACCTCGCCCGGGCGCGGATCACCGATTTCACGGACGCCAGCACGGAACAGATCAGCGTGGGCAGCGTCGTCGAATTGCGGGACACCGCCACCAGCGAGGCCGTGCGCTATGCGGTGCTGGGCCTCTGGGATGGCGACCCCGAGCATCAGATCATCTCCTACAAGACGCCGCTCGGCCTCGCGCTGCTGGGCAAGAAGCCCGGCGACCACATCAAGGTGAAGTCCGGGGGAACCGAGCATGATTATAGCATCACGGCCATCAGCCGCTACGTCGATGTGCCGCCGGCCGCTGCGGTCGCTCCGATCGCCCAAGCGTGAAGATTTCCCCGTCTCCCCTGCGGGCTCCGCCGCCGTCAGCACCTTCCGCCCGGCGGTGGTCGCGCCCGCCCGCAGCTCCGGCGATTCTCGACGACACCGCGGCGGAGGATGCGACCATCGTCGGGGCAACGACCACGACCGCAAGACTTGCGGGTTAGCCGCGCTCCCTCTCTCTTCTACCCCACCTGAGTATGGAGCATTTGCTGAAAGGCGTGGCCATCGGCTTCGCCATTGCAGCCCCGGTCGGTCCGATTAATCTCCTCTGCCTGCGCCGTTCGTTGGCGGACGGACGCCGCGTGGGTTTCGTGTCAGGATTGGGTGCGGCGGCCGCCGACACCAGCTACGGCATACTCGCCGCCATCGGACTCACGGCCGTGACAAGTTTCCTGGTGGGGCATCGCGCCTGGCTGCAATTTTTCGGCGGCCTTTTTCTGGTGGCGCTGGGCGTGGGAACCATGCGGGCCGGCAAAGCCCGGCGCGACCTGGCGGCGCCCCTGCAGGTTGGCCGGTTGCGCGACGCTTTCATTTCCACGTATGTGCTTACGCTCGCCAATCCGATGACCATCCTCGCGTTCACCAGCGTGTTTGCGACTCTGGGCCTGGGCTGGCAGGCAGGCCAAACGCTTGAGGCGCTGGAGCTGATCGGCGGCGTCTTCCTCGGTTCGTCGCTCTGGTGGCTGACGTTGACGATGCTCGCCGGCACCTTCGGCCATCATCTTGACGACGGCACGCTGCAGTGGATCAACCGCATTGCGGGCGGAGTCATGGCCGCGTTCGGCCTCTGGCAGTTCGCGCTGGCCGGCGCGACCTGGCTGCCCCTGGTCACGGCCCCGCACTAGCCCGGAATTGACGCCCCGTCTCCCGGCGGCAAAGGTTGAAGGCCGCATGCGCCTGGCGGGTGGCGGTTTAACCTCATCGACGCCTTTGAACTCCTCCCTCGACACCCTGAAGCTTCTCTCCGATCCGACCCGTCTCCGTCTGCTGGCCCTGCTCCTGCAGGAAGAACTTTCGGTGGCCGAGCTGCAGGAAATACTCGGCATGGCCCAGTCGCGGATCTCGTCCCAGTTGGCACAATTGCGCCAAGCCGGGTTCGTCGCTGATCGCCGGGAAGGCAAGAAGGCCTTCTATTCGCTGCGCCCGGGCCTGCCTCCGCGCCAACTCGCATTGCTCAAGGCCGCCGGCGACGCGGTGACCGATACGCCGGAGTTCACCGAAGACCGGGTCAACCTCGACCGGATTCTCCAGAAGCGCCGCCGCGTGGCGGAGCAGTATTTCAATCAGATCGCGGGCCGGCTCGGCAAGGGCTACTGCCCCGGTCGCTCGTGGGAGGCCATCGGCCACCTCGCCCTGCATCTCGTGCCGCCGATCGTCGTGGCGGACCTCGGGGCGGGTGAGGGCCTGATCTCGCAGTTGATCGCCCACCGCGCCGAGCGGGTCTGGTGCATCGACAACTCGCCGCGCATGGTCGAGGTGGGCGCCGGACTGGCGCAAAAAAACGGTCTCGCCAACCTCGCCTACAAGCTGGGCGACATTGAGAGCGTCCCGCTGCCCGACCGATCAGTCGACCTCGCGATCCTTAGCCAGGCGCTCCATCACGCCGCGCATCCCCAAACGGCGGTGAATGAGGCCTTTCGCATCCTGCGTCCGGGCGGGGAACTCGCCGTCCTCGACCTCAAGGAACATACCTTCGAGAAAGCACGCGAGCTCTACGCCGACGTCTGGCTCGGATTCAAAGAAAGTGTCCTTCATGGCTTCCTCAAACAAGCCGGCTTCCTGCAGGTCGAGGTCGCCGTGGTCTCGCGCGAAGCGGTCGAGCCCTGTTTCGAGACGCTTCTCGCCAGCGGAAGCAAGGGCCGTTGACGGCCTTTCCCGTGACGCCGGCGACCGGCGCGCCGCCCTCCCGAACACCGGGAACCGGCGAGGGAAAAACCCAGCGCCCATTTCCGCCCCCGGACCTCGCGCCAACGCTGAAGCAGAAAATCTAATGATCGCCGGGGAATTGCGCATTGATTGAGCATGCAAGAAATGCGCAAAGCTCGCCAAGGCGTGCGCTGCAAAGGCCATCCGTTCCATGCGATTATGCCGGGATGCAGGTTTTGCGCCACCATGCCGGTCCTCCTCGTCCGCCATCATGAACGACGCCTCTGCGGGTGACTTGATCTACGTTTTCGCCTTTTTCCTGGGCGGACTGGCTTTTGCCTTCGGACCCTTCGTCCTCGTGTATCTGCTGGCGCCGCGCGGAACCCGCAACACGCGCAATCTGACCGGGCAGTACATCGAGTGCGGGATGGATCCGATCGGGGACGCCTGGATCCGGTACAGCGCGGTTTACTACCTGTACGCCCTGGTGTTCGTGGCCTTCGCGGTCGACGTGCTTTATTTGATCCCGGTGGCGCTGGTTTACGGCCGCCAATTCGCCATCCGCGATTTCGTCGAGCTGTTCCTCTTCGTCGGCGTCCTTTCGCTGGTGGTCGTGTACGCCTGGAAAAAGGGAGTCTTCCAATGGAATCGCCGGTAGACACCTCCCAGATCGTCCAGTTTGCCCGGCTGGACGACGCCCTGGCCCTGAGCCGCGCCAATTCCTTGTGGCCGCTGACCTTCGGCCTGGCCTGCTGCGCCATCGAGATGATGGCCGCGGGCATGTCGCGCTTCGATCTGTCCCGCTTCGGTGCCGAGGTGTTTCGCCCCTCTCCGCGACAGGCCGACCTGATGATCGTCGCGGGCACGGTGAACAAGAAAATGGCGCCGGCCGTCAAGCTGCTGTACGACCAGATGCTGGAGCCCAAATGGGTCATTGCCATGGGCAACTGCGCCATTTCCGGCGGCCCCTTCGTCTACCCCGGCCAATATGCGGTGGTGGAGGGGGTCGACAAGTTGTTCCCGGTGGACGTCTACGTGCCCGGTTGCCCGCCGCGCCCGGAGGCGCTGATCGAAGGCATCTTGAAACTGGAGGAAAAGCTCACCGGCAAGCGCCGCTTCCCGGTGGCCAAACTGCAAGAATGAGCTCCTCCTTCGAGCGGATTTCCGAGCGGTTCGCCCAGTTGCTCGGGCAGACTCCGGTGGCGTCCCGGTCGCCCCTGCCCGACAGCGTCGTGCCGCCTGCTCCCGCCGCCAGCCTGGATCTTTCGGCCCCGGGCCCGGTGCAAGCCGTCGACCATGCCTTGAAAGGCTACGATCTCAACGTCGCGATTTCGCCGCGCCAGGTGGTGCTCGCCGCGGACATTCTCGATCAGGAAGGTTTTGCGCTGGATGCGATCACCGGCGTCGACTGGCTGGCGCAGGACGAGATGGAAATTGTGTACGATTATTTCCATCCCCTCGCCTCCCTGCGGGTGGCCGTGCGCGCCCGGGTCCCCCGCGCGGAACCGGAGCTGCCCACCATCTCCCTGGTGTTTCCCGGCGCCAACTGGCACGAACGCGAGGCGCACGATTTCTTCGGCATCCGGTTCTCGGGCCATCCCAACCTCGCGCCGTTCCTCCTCCCCGAGGACGCCGACTTTCACCCGCTCCGCAAGGACTACCAGCCGTGATCGCCCAAAAAGAAGCCCTCCCCGCTGACAGGTCCAGCCAGTCGCCCCAGGAGACGTTCGTCTTGAATCTGGGTCCGCAGCATCCCGCCGCCCACGGCGTCCTGCGGGTTTTGATGACGATGGATGGCGAGTGGATCACCCGGGCCGAGCCCGTGATCGGCTACATCCACCGGATGCACGAGAAAATGGGCGAGAACCGGACGTGGGCCCAGTTTCTCCCGAACACGGCCCGGATCGATTACCTCTCGGCGATGCACTACACCCACGCGTTTGTGGGCGCGGTGGAGCGGGCCGCCGGGATCGAGGTGCCGTCGCGGGCGGAATATGTCCGCGTGCTCACGTCCGAGCTGAACCGGATTGCGAGCCATCTCGTGTGGTGGGGCGCCCTCTTGCTCGATCTCGGCGGGTTCACCCCGATTCTCTACGCGTTCGAGGACCGCGAGAAGATCCTCGACCTGCTGGAGGAGTTGTGCGGCGCGCGCCTGACCTATTGCTATTACCGCTTCGGCGGCCTGTACAACGACGTCGATGACGACTTCTTGAACGACACGCGCCGGTTTGTGCAGGAGATGCGGCCGCGGCTCGCCATGTACCGCGACCTCGTCACCGACAATATCATCCTGCGGAAACGCCTGACCGGCATCGGCCCGATCAGCGCCGAGATGTGCCGCAAATACGGCGCCACCGGTCCGGTCATCCGCGGCTCCGGGATCGCCTACGACGTGCGCAAGGTCGAGCCCTATTCGGTTTACCCGCAGTTCGATTTCAAGATTCCGGTCTACCCGGAGGGCGACTCCATGGCGCGCTACCTCGTGCGCATGGACGAGATGGAACAGAGTCTTCGCATCATCGAACAAGCGCTCGACCGGTTGCCCGCCGGGCCGTTCATGGGCAAGGTGCCGCGCGTGCTGAAAGTGCCGCCCGGTGACACCTGCTACGCGGTCGAGGCGGCCCGCGGACGGTTCATGGTCCGCATCGTCAGCGACGGCAAGGACACGCCCTATCGCGTCAAGCTGCGCACGCCGTCGTTTTCCAACCTCAGCCTGTACGAGGAGGCGAGCCGGGGAATGATCCTGCCGGATGCGCTCGCCATGCTGGGAAGCCTGGACCTCGTCATCCCCGACATCGACCGTTGACCGCCCGATCCTGCGATGACCTTCCTGTCCCTCGAACCCGTCAGAATCTTGCTTTACCTCGTCGGCCTCTGCGCCTTCGCCGGGGCGAACGCCGCCTATCTGGTGCTGGCCGAGCGCAAGGGTGCCGGACGGATTCAGCGGCGCCCCGGGCCCAACGAGGCCGGGTTTGCCGGCTGGCTCCAACCCGTCGCGGACGGCGTCAAGCTCCTCTCCAAGCAGGTCATGATACCTCCGGGCGCCGACCGCCTGCTCTACTGCCTCGCCCCGTTGATGGTGATGGCGCCGCCGCTGATTTGCCTGGCGGTGATTCCGTTCGGCGAAAACCTGGTCGCCCGGAACATCAACGTCGGCCTGCTCCTGGTTTTTTCCCTCGGCTCGATCAACGTCATGGCGTTGATGCTCGGCGGCTGGGCTTCGCGCAACAAGTTCGCCGTCATCTCCGCCGCCCGCGTCGTCTCGCAGAATGTCGCTTACGAGATTCCGATGCTACTGGTCGTCATCACCCTCCTGATGGTGACCGGCACGATGAACCTCAATGAGATCGTGCAGCAGCAAGGCGGATGGATCTGGCACTGGAACATCTTCAAGGTCTGGGTCAATCCGCTGATGCCGGTGACGTTCGTCATCTTCTTCATCTGCATGCTCGCGGAGACCAACCGCGCGCCGTTCGACATGGCGGAGGCCGAAAGCGAACTGGTCGCCGGCGCATTCACCGAGTACGGCGGCATGGGCTTCGGCGTCTTTTTCATGGCCGAATATGCCAACATTGTCGTCGGTTGCAGCCTCGCCACCGTCCTCTTTTTCGGCGGCTGGCAGAGTCCGGTCGGGCTGCTCTCCGGCCCAATCTGGGGCCCGCTGTGGTTCCTGGCCAAAATGTACGCCCTCGTTCTCACCGTCATCTGGGTCCGCTGGACCTTCCCCCGCACCCAGTTCTACGGCCTCCTCAACCTCTCGTGGAAGATCCTCATTCCGATCTCGCTCTTCACGCTCCTGCTGACCGGCGTCGTGATGAAGCTGCCCCTGTTGTTTCGCCTCCTGTTCTGAGCCTATGACGATGAAAGCTGCATTTCAGGAAGTCTACGGCGGGTTCATGAGCCTGCTGACGGGCATGCGCATCACGCTCGGCCAGGCCTTCAAGCCCGTCATCACCGTCCAATATCCGCGCCAGACGCTGAAGATGCCGGCCCGGTTCCGCGGCCATATCCAGCTGGTGCTCGATCCGGAAACCGGGAAATCGCTCTGCACCGCGTGCAAGCTCTGCGAGCGCGCCTGCCCGAGCGACTGCATCTCGGTCGAGGGCGCCAAGCTCGACGGCCAGAAGACGAAATCCGTCACCGAGTACCATCTCAACTTCACCACCTGCAGCCTGTGCGGTTCGTGCGTCGAGGTCTGCCCCTTTGACGCGATCCAGTTCTCCAAGGATTACAACGTCGTCAGCCTCAGCCGGGACGCCTTCAACCACATGGATCTCGTCCAACGCCTCGAAGAGCGACGAAAGATCTGGGCGCAGAACCGCCCGCTCGCGGCGCCTCCCGGGCCGCCCGCCCCGACGCCGCTCGCGGCGCCGGCCGCCCTGGCCCCGCCGGAGGAGCCCAAGACGCCATGAGCGCCTTCCCCCTTTCCGCGTACCTGGTCGTTGCGATCTTCGGTTTCGTCGTTGCCACGACCGTCGCCGGAGCGCTGATCGCCATCCTGAGCCGGCGCATCATCCGCAGCGTGGCCGGACTGGCGCTCTGCTCTCTCGGTCTCGCGGGACTCTACTACTTCCTGAACAGCCCGTTCCTCGCGTTGATGGAGATCCTCATCTACGTCGGCGCGGTCTGCGTGACCATCATCTTCGGTGTCATGCTCTCCGAGCCCGACGAGCCCGAACCGCAGGAGAAGCCCGGCCGGGAACGATGGTGGGCCGCGATTGCCGCGCTCGTGAGCGTGGCGCTTTTCTGGGGTCTCGCCCGGCTGAGCGTGCACGGCGCCTGGCCGGCAGCCGGCACGCCCGCTACTGACGGCTCCGTCCAGGTCATCGGAGTTTCCTTGCTGACCACCTACAGTCTGCCCTTCGAGCTGATCTCGCTCGTGCTGCTCGTCGCCATTCTCGGAGCCCTCACCCTCGCCCGCGGCGGAAGGAAGAAATCATGAGCTTCGCCCACCTGCCCGACCAGCCCGCCGTCTATCTCCTGCTGGCGGCGTTTCTGCTCGCCACCGGGATCTTCGGCCTCATCCGCCGCCGGACGTTCATCGGCATGCTCATCTCCGGCGAGCTGATCTTCTCGGCCGCCGGCTTGAATTTCATGACCGTCAACCGGTTCATGGCGCCCGATCCGTCCGTCGGGCAGATCGTCGTGCTTTTCATCATGGGACTTTCCGCCGCCGAAGTCGCGATCGCGCTGAGCATCATTGTCGCGGTCTATAGGAACTACCGCTCCATTCACTCCAAGGAGCTCTCCGAATTGAAGGGCTAGGGTCCATGGCGCCCCCTCCTGACATCCGGCTCCTGCTCGCCGTTCTGGCGCCGCTCCTTGGCGCCGGGGCCGTGATGCTGACGGGCAAGAAACCCAACCTGCGCGAAGCCTGCTCTTTCATCGCCGCCGCCACGCTCTTTCTGATCGTCGCCTCGATGATCCCGTGCGTGCGTTCCGGAAGAACGCTGCACTTCACGCTCTTTCAGTTGCTGCCCGGACTGAGCTTTACCCTGCGGGCCGACGCGCTGTCGATGATCTTCGCCGTCACCGCCTCGTTCCTCTGGGTGGTCGCGGTGTTCTATTCGGCCGGCTACATGCGCGGTCTTGCGGAGCACGCCCAGACGCGGTTTAACGCCTGCTTTGCGCTCGCCCTCTTCGGCGCGATCGGCTGCGCGTTCGCCGACAATCTTCTCACTCTCTATCTTTTCTATGAGATTGTCAGCATCACGACCTACCCGCTGGTCGCGCACCATCAGGACGCGGAGGGCTACGAGGGGGCGAAGAAGTACCTCGTCTACCTGACCACCGCCGCCAAGGGGCTCATCCTGCCGGCGATGGTGCTGATTTATGTCCTTTCGGGGACGCTCGATTTTGCCGCCAACGCGCACACCGGAATTCTGCCGGCCAACGTCCACCACGGCGTCATCGTCGTCCTCTATTGCTGCTGCATTCTGGGCTTCGCCAAGAACGGCGTCATGCCGCTGCACAACTGGCTGCCCAGCGCGATGGTCGCCCCGACGCCGGTGAGCGCCCTGCTCCACGCCGTCGCCGTGGTGAAGGTGGGCGTGTTCTCCACGGTGCGCGTGATGCTCTATGTTTTCGGCGTCGACTTGATGGATCGCCTGCATCTCGGCCTGCCGACGGCGTACTTTGTTTCCATCACGATCCTCGTCGGGTCAATCGTCGCCCTCAGCAAGGACAACCTGAAGGCGCGGCTCGCCTACTCCACCGTGAGTCAACTGTCCTACGTCATTCTCGGCGTCGCGCTCCTCACGCCGACGGCCGTCGCCGGAGGGCTGTTCCATATCGCCGCCCACGCGTTTGCCAAGATCACGCTGTTCTTCTGTGCCGGCGCCATCTTCGTCACCACGCACAAAAAGAACATCTCCGAGATGAGCGGTCTGGGTCGCGCAATGCCCTGGACCTTCGGCGCGTTCGGTCTGGCGGCGCTCAGTATGATCGGCGTGCCGCCGGTCGGCGGCTTCGTTTCCAAACTCTACCTCCTCGTCGGCGCGCTCGATGCCGGTTCGATCGGCATCCTCGTGGTGCTGGTGGTCAGTTCGCTGCTGAATGCCGCCTATTTCGTGCCGGTCGTATACCAGGCGTTCTTCGGGCAACCCTCCGCCGAGGACGCCCAGCATCACCACGGCGAGGCGCCGCTCGCCATGCTGATTCCCCTCTGCCTGACCGCCGGGCTCTCGGTGGTCATCGGCCTTTGCCCCGATCTTTTCATGAATTTCGCCCAGGCCGTGCTGCCATGAACCTGCTCCGTCTCATCGAATTCCTGCGCGCCCATCTGCGCACCGTGGTGCGGGGCGCCCTCGCGGTCCTGGTCGTGCTGGTGCTGCTCGACGCCGTTCCCGCCATCGTCGACAAGGAGCACGCGCACACCGCCGCCGAACACGTCCCGGCGTTCTGGGCCGCCTTCGGCCTGCTCGGCTGCCTGGTGCTCGTGATCGTTTCCAAGACGTACGGCCGCCTCGGCATCTCGACCCGCGAGGACTATTATGATGAATAGCCACTGGTTTATTCATCCGGCGCTGGTCCTGCTGCTGGGCGGCGCCGTGCTGCCGGCGGTGCCCACGCGCCTGAAGAAGGCCTTTCTCCTTGCGGTGCCCGCCTTGGCTTTTGGGGTCGTGCTCATGATGTTCACGACGGCCCGGGGGGAATTCTGGCACGTTCCATTCCTCCGATGGACGCTCGTCTTCGGCCGCGTCGACTCGCTGAGCCTCGTCTTTGCGGTGATCATGAGCGGGATGTGCTGCATCGGCACGCTCTACGGCATGCACGTCGAAGAGGATGCGCAACACATCGCCGCCTGGACCTACGTGGCCGGTTCGCTGGGCGCCATCTTCGCGGGCGACCTGCTCACGCTCTTTCTCTTCTGGGAGGTGATGGCCTTCGCGTCCGTCTTCCTCATCTGGTTCCGGCGCCAACCCGAGTCCACCGCCGCCGGTTTCCGCTACCTGCTCGTGCACGTCGCGGGCGGCCTGTCGCTCCTCGCCGGCATCGTCCTCCACGTCAAAGCGACCGGCAGCACGGCCTTCGCCGCGTTTGACGTCCAGCATACCACGACCGCAGGTTACCTCATTCTGGTGGGCTTCCTGCTCAACGCCGCCGTGCCGCCGCTGCACGCCTGGCTGCCCGACGCCTATCCCGCCGGCACGTTCAATGGGTCGGTTTTCCTCAGCGCCTTCACGACCAAGACCGCCGTCTATGCGCTCTGCCGGGGTTTCGCCGGAATGGAGCTGCTCGTGTGGCTGGGCGTGATCATGTCGCTCTACGGCGTCGTTTACGCCATCATCGAAAACGACGTCCGCCGGCTTTTCGCGTACCACATCGTCAGCCAGGTCGGCTACATGGTGGCCGGCGTCGGCATCGGCACGGCGCTCGCCATCAACGGCGCCTGCGCCCATGCCTTCGCCCACATCCTGTACAAGGGCCTGCTCTTCATGGGCGGCGGCTCGCTTCTTTTCATGACCGGGGAGACCCGCATGTCGAAACTCGGCGGCCTCTATAAGAAGATGCCGTGGACCTTCCTCCTGACCTTGATCGGCGGACTGTCGATCTCCGCCTTCCCGCTCTTCAGTGGATTCGTCAGCAAGTCCATGATCGTCCAGGCTGGCTTCGACAGCCATCTGCTCTGGGCCGCCTTCCTGCTCAATCTGGCTTCGATCGGCACCTTCTACTGCAACGGACTCAAAGTTCCCTACTTCGTCTGGTTCGGTCAGAACAAATGCGAGCCCGTCACCTTCGAGCGCGCCAAGGATCCGCCCTGGAATATGTTAGCCGCGATGGGCATCGCCGCCTTTTTCTGCGTCTTCCTCGGCTGCTATACGCCCGCCCTGTACAACCTGCTCCCTTATCATGAGGCGGCGATGGCGTATCATCCGTACACGGCATACCACGTGTCGGAATCGTTCCAGATTCTGCTCTTCACCGCCTTCGCCTTCTTTGTACTGGTGAAGCTCAAGAAAATCGAGCCGCACGCCGGCACGAATCTCGACCTCGATTGGTTCTATCGCCTGGGCGGCCGGGCCTTTCTGTGGCTGGCGCGCAAGCCGGTCCAGGCCGTCGATACCGGCGTCGGCGAGGTCTATCGCGTGGGCGGCCTCGTTCCGCTGATGAAATCCGCCTGGCTCGTCGGCCGGTTTGACCAGCGCGTCATCGACGGCGCGGTGGACGGTCTCGCCGCCGCCGTCCGCGGCCTGGGGGGCCGGCTGCGCTTCGCCCAGCGCGGATCCCTGCAGGAAAACCTCACGTTCGCGTTCGCCGTCGCGGCGGTGCTGCTGCTCGGCTTCATGGTCTTTTTCTAGCGCGCCATGACTTCTCCCGACTCCACTGCGGGCTTGCCGCTCCTGAGCATCCTGATTTTCGCCCCGCTGGTGGTCGCGGCCGTGGCGACCCTGATTCGCAGCGAACGCCGGCTGCGGTGGTGGACGCTCGCCGGCACCACGGCCATCGCGCTCTGCT
>DASRKV010000291.1:0-7185 GCA_035648795.1 Opitutaceae bacterium | reverse complement strand
GTTGCGCTCAAGACGACAAATGGTCGAGAATCTGGCGGTACCCTTCGCGGAAAGACGGGTACTTTGGCCGCCAGCCAAGCTCCGCCTTGAGCCGGGCATTGCTGATCAGCCGGTCCGGCGGCCCAGCAAACTCGCGCCGGGTGCTGGCCAAGCCGCCGGAGAAGCGCGGCGGTGTCCGGTTGACCGCGGCCGCAAGCCACTCCACGACCCCGGTCTTCGTCGCGGCGGAGTCGTCGGCCACATTGAAAATCCGGTTGCGCACGGCTGCCGGCGAGGTGAAGGCCGCCCAAATGGCCGCAACGATGTCGTCGCGGTGCGCCAGATTGAGACGATGCGCGCCGCTTCCCGCCATCTCGGTGGCCCCGTCCCGGATCTGGTCGAGCAGATGATGCCGCCCCGGACCGTAGATGCCCGCCAGCCGCAAGATGAACCATCGGCCGCTCGCCTCGCCCGCTTCCCGGAGCAAGGCTTCGGTCTCGAGCAAGATCCGGCCGTTCTCACTCGCTCCTTCGGTTGAGGCTGTTTCATCGACGACCCTGCCGTCAGTCTGGGGATACACCGACGTGCTGCTGGTGTAGACAAAAGTGCCCGCGGGACTCGGCTTCGCCCAATTCAGAACCGAGTGCATCCCGCCAACATAGGACCGCCGGTAACCTTCCACGCCCGCGCCGCCCGAACTTACGCAATCGAGCACGAACTCCGGGCCTGGCGCGATGCGCTCATACCAGGAATCCGCCGCGAGATCGGCGACCACGGCGGACACTCCCGATCCAGCCAGCGCAGCCGCGCGGTCCGGGTTGCGCGTGAGCGCCTCCACGCGCATCCCCGCCGCCCGCGCCTCCCGGGCGACCGCCGTGCCGAGGTAGCCGCAACCAAAGATCACCAGTCTCTTGCCTTGGAGATCCATTCGCAGGGAGGCATCATAGGCGGCGTGCTCAATGAAGCGAGAACGGAGCAGGCGCGCATCACGTGGCATGGGCATCTTGCCCATGTCTGCGCATCTCCAAACCACGGACGGGACGTCCGTGCCACGCGACCCGGGCATCTTGCCCATGTCGGGGGATTCCCAAACCACGGGCGGGACCCAGCCTTCGCCGAAGGCTCCGGCGGGCAGGCTGCCCGTGCCACTTTCGAGCCGTCTCGCAATCCGCCGACAGCGCGTCGCCCTCCAAGAAATCGCCCGCCCGCAGGTTTGACTCCCGACAATGAACCGTGAACCGTTAGCGCAAGACTCAGAAACCCAGACTCCAAACCGATTTCCCATGCCTACCGTGCTTGTCTTGCTAGCTGAGGGCTTTGAAGAGATCGAGGCCTTCACCCCCGTTGATCTGCTGCGCCGGGCGGGCGTCGAGGTCACCCTTGCTTCGCTCGCCGAGCAGCGCCACGTCACCGGCCGCAGCGGAATCACGCTGCATGCCGATGCCGCTTTATCGGAGATTGGAGGGCGCCTTTTCGACATGCTGTTCCTGCCGGGCGGTCCCGGCGTCAAGAACCTGCGGGCCGATCCGCGGGTCGATGCCGTCGTTCGGAGCCACGCGGCGGCCGGAAAATGGCTGGCGGCGATCTGCGCCGCTCCCACCGTCCTCCACGCCGCCGGACTCCTGGACGGGCGCCGCTACACCGCCCACTTTTCCGTCGCCGGCGAGTTGCCGAACATCCTTGCGGACCAGCGCGTCGTCGTTGACGGCAACATTCTGACCTCGCGCGGAGCCGGGACGGCGTTGGACTTCGGGTTCCTGCTCATCGAAAAGCTGGTGTCTGCCGACAAAGCGCGCGACGTCGCCCGTTCGATCTGCGCGTAGTGGAATGGCGGGATTCGACCTCCTTTGCTTTGCAGCCGCGAGCGCCAGCGAGCGGAACGGCTGGATCGTTGAATCCAAATCCACTCGGTGGCGCTCGCGGCTACGAAACATGCGTTGTTTCCGACGATGTCGGACATCGGGCGCGGGCACCCTGGCCTCCGAAGCCTTGGCGAAGGAGGCCGAACCGCGCCGTCGTTCCGCGCATTTCGAAATTCCCCGCGGGATGCAAAGAGATTCCGCGCCGAAGCCTGCTTGCAGGCGACTTTTGTCGCGAGCAAGCTGGCTCCCACAATTCTTTATGCCGCAGCAATACGACTTCATCACAATCGGGGGCGGCAGCGCGGGCTTCAACGCCGCGCGGGTCGCCGCCGCGTCAGGCAAAAAGGTCGCCATTGTCGACGGCGCCAAAGCGCTCGGGGGACTCTGCATCTTGCGGGGCTGCATGCCGTCGAAGACGCTGCTCTACAGCGCGGAGATGCTGCACCACGCGCAACAGGGCCGTGTTTTCGGCCTGAAGATTCCGCGCGCGGCGGCGGACATGAAAGCCGTCCATGCCCGGAAGAAACGCATCATCGGCGATTTCGCCCGCGATCGGGTGCGGCAGCTCACCGCCGGTGACTACGATCTCCACCGCCACCACGCTTGCTTCGTCGACGCGCACACGCTGGCGCTGTCGGACGGCACGCGGCTGCGCGGAGACCGTTTCGTGATCGCGACCGGGTCGAAGGCCGGCGTTCCCCCGGTGCCGGGGCTCGCGGACGTGCCCTTCTGGATCAGCGATGACGTGCTGGAACTCGACGACGTGCCGGAATCCGTGATCGTGCTCGGCGGTGGCATCGTCGCCTGCGAGCTCGCGCAGTTCTTGCGGCGGATCGGCTCCCGCGTGGTCATCGTGCAACGCAGCCCGCATCTCCTGCGCGACCACTCGCCCGAGGCGAGCGCCGTCGTGCAGCAGGCCTTTCGGGATGAGGGGATCGAAGTGTGCGCGGGCACGCAGATCCGGCGAGTCTCCTTCGGACCGCGCGGATTCCGGGTGGCGTTTGAACAGGATGGCCGGCGGGTGATCCGTCAGGCCCGGCGCCTGCTGAACGCACTCGGCCGTGAACCCAACACGGCCGGCCTTCGGCTCGAGGCCGCCGGCGTGAAGGTCAATCCGGAGGGTCGCGTCCTCGTCAACCGCTGGCAGCAATCAAGCCAGCCGCATATTTACGCGGCGGGCGACGTCTGTGGCCCGCACGACATCGTGCATCTCGCGATCGCCCAGGGTGAACTGGCCGCGCGCCACGCCTGCGGCGTCCGGCGGATCCGGCCCGTCGATTACTCGCTTTTGCTCAACGTGGTCTTCACCGAACCCCAGTTGGCCACCATCGGCCGGCGCGCAAGCGACTTGCAGGCCGGCGGCGTGCGCTATCTGCACGCCTCGTATCCGTTCAACGATCACGGCAAGTCGATCCTCATGGAAGCCAATTACGGCTACGTCAAGGTCCTCGCCGAGCCGGCGCGCGGCCGCATCCTCGGCGCGGAAATCGTGGGCCCGAATGCGGGCGAACTGATCCACTGTTTCAGCGGCCCCCTGGCGATGCGCGCCACCGTTTTCGATCTTCTCCGGGCGCCATGGTACCATCCCACCCTCGCTGAAATCATCACGTATCCGCTGGAGGAAATCGCCGGGCAGGTGACGGGCTAGTCGCGGGATATTCTTTTCACGCCGCCAGCCCGAGCAGATCCGCCAGGTCCACCCGCCGTTCATAGAGCGCCTTGCCGATGATGACGCCGTCCAGATTTGGCCGGCGTTTTCTCATCTCGACGAGTTTCACCACGTCCTCGCGGCGGCTGACACCGCCCGAGGCAATCACCCGGCATTTCACGGCCGCCAACATGGCCTCCTGGGCGGCGAAGTTCGGGCCGGTCAACATGCCATCCGTGCTGATGTCGGTGTGGATGAGCGTGCGGACTCCGAGTGCGTCCATGCGTTGCGCCAAGGCGATCGCTCCGGCACCGGTGGTGTCGACCCACCCTTTCACGGCCACCCGCCCATCTTTCGCGTCGATTCCCACGGCGATCTGCGCCCCGCACGCCTGCACGAGCCGGGCGACAAAATCCTCGCTCTCCGCGGCGCCTGTGCCGATGACCACGCGGCGAACGCCCAGCCCAAGCGCGCGCTCGACGGCCGCAGGCGTGCGCAGCCCCCCGCCGAGCTGCACCTTCAGCCCGAGGGCCACAATGGCTTGAACGGTGGCGCCGTTCCGCGGTTCGCCGGCAAAGGCTCCATCCAGATCGATCACGTGCACCCACTCGCTGCCGGCCGCCTTGAACTGCGCCGCCACCTCCGCCGGGTTTTCTGCATAGACCGTCTCGCGGTCAGCGCGCCCCTGGGCCAGCCGGACGCAGCGGCCGCCCTTGATGTCAATGGCCGGATAAATGATCATCGGCGCGTAAGGTGCGACGCCGCAAAGCCTGCGCCAAGGGAATTCGTCCGTAATGAGGAATGGGGAAGACTGCAACCCGGGAACACCGCCCTTGCGCTTCTGGCACCGCAACAATTGTCGCGTGCTCATTTTCGCGAGAACTTCGGGCTTCTTTGCTGGGCAGCTCCGAAAGTAGGACTGCGATCTGCCGCGAGAAGATCAGGAGATACAAGAACAGCGTTCCAGCCTTCCTGATTTCCACATGCCCTACTTCGCTGCACAACGGGCTTGGATTGCGCCCGTTTCTGCTTCTACATCTCGCTGCCTAAATATCGCCCGCTCCCGGATATGCCTCTGATCGCCGCTCGAACTCAGCTTAGCCCCAACGTCACCCGCCTCGATGTCATCGCGCCGCGCATCGCGGAAATCCGTCAGCCGGGCCAGTTCGTCATCGTCCGCCGGGCGGCCGGGGCGGAGCGCGTCCCGCTGACGATCGCCGACGCCGATCGTCCCACGGGAATCATTGTCCTGGTGATCCAGGCCGTGGGCAAAAGCACGCGCGAGCTGGTGGCGCTGCAGCCCGGCGAAGCGATCCAGGATATTTCCGGCCCGCTGGGCAGGCCGACGGAGCTGATCGCGGCCGGGCGGGCGTTGTGCATTGGCGGCGGCGTGGGCACGGCCGTCGTCCATCCCATCGCGCAAGGTCTGCAGCGCCGCGGGGTGCGGGTGGTGAGCGTCATCGGCGGGCGGTCGCGGGAATGGGTGATTTTCGAGGAGGAACTGCGCCGGCTGGGCGAGGTGCTCGTCTGCACCGACGATGGCAGCTACGGGCGCAAGGGATTCGTCACCGACGTGGCCCGGGAGGTGCTCGCCGCCGGAGGCGTCGATGTCGTCTATGCGGTGGGGCCGGTGCCGATGATGCGCGCGGTCGCCAACCTCACGCGTCCGCTCAACGTGCCCACCATCGTCTCGCTCAATCCCGTGATGGTGGATGGCACGGGCATGTGCGGCGGCTGTCGCGTCAGCGTCGGCGGTGCGACGAAATTCGCCTGCGTCGATGGCCCGGAGTTCGACGGCCACCAGGTCGACTTCGACCTTTTGTCGGATCGTCTGGGAACGTACCGCACCTATGAGCAGCAAGCGCTCTCCTGCCACGAAGAAGCCTGCCGGGCCGGATTGAAAAACTGAATCTGCGACCGCCCGCTCCGCCCGGCCGGTGTCCACTCTGAAGTTCCCCATGCCATCAAAGCTCTCCATGAAAGAACGTCTGGCCATTCCGCGCCAGTCGATGCCCGAGCAGGATGCGACCGATCGTAGCCGCAATTTTCAGGAGGTGAACTTTGGGTTCCCCGAGCAGATCGCGATGCTCGAGGCGCAACGATGCCTCCAATGCAAGGAGGCCAGGTGCATGGCGGGCTGCCCGGTCATGGTGGACATCCCGCGCTTCATCCGCTTCGTCGCAGAAGGCAATTTCTCCGCCGCGGCGCAGAGCCTCCTCGGCGACAACGCGCTGCCGGCGGTGACCGGCCGGGTCTGTCCGCAGGAAACCCAGTGCGAGATCGAGTGTGTCCGCGGTGTGAAAGGCGCGCCGGTGGCCATCGGCCACCTTGAACGGTTCGTCGCCGATTGGGCGCGGCTGCAGGGCGCGCCGGCAGCGGAAAAATCACCGCCCGCCGGCGGCCGGAAGGTCGTGGTCGTCGGCGCCGGACCCGCCGGCCTGACCGCCGCCGGGGAGCTCGTCAAATCCGGCCATGACGTCACCATCTATGAGGCGCTGCATCAACCCGGCGGCGTGCTGGTGTACGGTATCCCCGAGTTCCGCCTGCCGAAGAAGATTGTCGACCAGGAGGTTGGCCGTTTGCAGCAGGCGGGGGTGAAAATCGAATGCAATGTCGTCATCGGCCGCACCTATACGCTCCCCGAACTGCGCGAGCGCTTCGCCGCGGTGTTCATCGCCAATGGGGCGGGCCTCCCGGTGTTCATGCAGGTGCCCGGGGAAAACCTCAAGGGCGTCTACTCGGCCAACGAGTACCTGACCCGGGTCAATCTCATGGCGGCCTACGAATTTCCCCGGGCGGACACTCCGGTGCTGCTCGGAAAACGGGTCGCCGTGATCGGCGGCGGCAACGTCGCCATGGATTCCGCGCGCACCGCGAAGCGTCTGGGCGCCGAGGAGTCGATGATCATCTACCGCCGCACCCTCCAGGAAATGCCCGCGCGCGCCGAGGAGGTGCACCACGCCGAGCAGGAGGGCATCCGCTTCGAGATGCTCGCGGCGCCGGTCGCGGTGCTCGGCAACCCGCAGCGCTGGGTCACCGGCCTCAAATGCGTCCGCATGGAACTGGGCGCGCCCGACGCCTCGGGCCGACGCAGCCCGACGCCAATTCCGAACTCCGAGTTCACCGTCGCGTGTGACGTCGTCGTGGTGGCGGTCGGCACGCGGGCCAATCCCCTCCTCACGGCCACTTGTCCAGAGCTGAAACTCACCCGGCGGGGCAACATTGCGGTGGACGCCGACGGCATGACCAGTCTCCCGGGGGTGTTCGCCGGCGGCGACATCGTGCGCGGAGCGGCGACCGTGATTCTGGCGATGGGCGATGGCAAACGCGCCGCGCGGGCGATCCAGAATTACCTGGCTGCGACACCTGCGAAAGCCCGACGGGTGGTGACCCCGCCCTTGCTCGTAGACAAGAACGCCGTCAGGCGATCGGTGTAGGAGCCTGCTTGCAGGCGATTGAAGCAGTGATCGCGAGCAAGCTTGCTCCTACAATTTGCATAGATACGGCCTGGATTTTGCCCTGGCCGCCGTGATTTTGCCTTTGTCCCCCGACCCCGTTTCAGTCCAGTCTCGGCGCATGGCTCATTACGACGTCCCTGCTTTTCTCGCCGCCTTGCTCCACGCCCGCTCGCCCTCCGGTTACGAATTCGAAGCGCAAAAGGTCTTCGATGAGTACGTCAAGCCGGCCGCCGACGAG
>DASRKV010000290.1:0-2603 GCA_035648795.1 Opitutaceae bacterium | reverse complement strand
GCCGACTTGTCCCTGCGGCCTCCCAATGGCGATTTTACGAAATACGCCTTCACGTACCGCGTCTGGGGACGGTTGCTCTTCAATCCCGACGCCGCGCCAGAGGTCTGGCAGCGCCAGCTTCGGCACGACTATGGCCCGGCGGCCGAGGCCGCGGAGCGGGCGTTGGGCCACGCAAGCCGCATCCTGCCGCTTTTCACCACGGCTCATGCCCCGTCCGCCGCCAACGCCAACTACTGGCCCGAGATGTATGTGAACATGTCGATCGTCGACGGTTCACGGCCCGAGCCGTACACCGACACCCCGAGCCCCAGGTGCTTCGGCGCGGTCAGTCCGCTCGATTCCCAGCTCTTCGCGCGGGTCGACGATCACGCCGGCGAATTACTCGACGGCCAGGTCAGCGGCAAATACTCGCCGGTGGAGGTGGCCCAGTGGCTCGAAGATCTGGCGCGCACCGCGGGCGAGAATCTCGCCCGGGCCGGCGAGCAGACGCTGGACCGCCGCACGCCGTGGTTCCGCCGGTTCGCGATCGATACGAACGTGCAGATCGGGCTCGGGCGGTTCTTCAGCGACAAGCTCCGCGCCGCGGTCCTGTATGCGTTGTACGACCGCACCGGCGAACGCGTCGCCCTGGATGCCGCCCTCAAGACCTACCGCGCGACGCGGGACACCTGGTCGCGCCTCAGTGAAGCGACTGCCGAGGTCTATGTGCCTGACATGACCTACGGCGACGGCTGGTTCCAACGGGGTCACTGGTCGGATCGCTTGGCGGCCATCGACCAGGACATCGCCGCGATGGAGCGGAAGGCGGCGCAGCCCGTTGCGACGAGCGCGCCGCCCCTGCCGCCGGAGAAGGTCGCGGCCCTCATCTCCGCCGTGCTCGGCCGGCCGCAGCGGCCAACCGGGAACGTCGCCCACACCCCTCCGGAATCATTCTCCCGGGGACAACTTGTGGCGCTCGAATTGCAGGCCACCGGCGAGGACATCGGCGCGAAGGCGATCCGATTGTTCTATCGACACACCCATCAGGCCGAATCGTGGCACACGGCGCCGATGCGAGTGCAGCCTGATCGCGCCGACGGGGCCATCCCCGCCGATTACACCGATACGCCCTACCCTCTGCAGTACTACTTTGAGCTCAGCGACGCTTCCCGGCGGGCGTGGCTCTATCCGGGCCTGGGACCGGCGCTGACCGACCAGCCCTATTTCGTGCTGCGCCAAGCCGGACCCATTCAATTGTAGGAGCCTGCTTGCCCGCGCCGCGGCGGCGGGGCTTGCAGGCGAAACTCCCTCTGAATTCGCCGGCGCAGCTTGATGTGGGGCGGGGTCGCCTGACCCCGCCGCACCGCTCGAACGGCGGCATGCGGTGATGCCGCCCTACAAATGTCAACGCTCGGCGTCCGGCACTCGTCTCTCGACCTTCGGCCCTCGACAGCCTGGCTCGACCCTATCCTTTGCCGCCGCCGCGGAGCACGATCACGTTCGCCAGGTCGTTTTTCTCAAACTCCGCCCAGTAGATCTCCTCCAGTTGTTTGATGCGCTCTTCCGGCGTGGGCGGAGGCTCCACTCCGGGCGTGTCCGCCAGCGCGCGCTTGGCTTGCTCGGTCGAGTAATCGCGATCGGAGAGTCGCGCCACCAGTTCGTGCCAGAAGGCATCGTTCGTAAAATCGCCCTGGATTTCGCGCACCCGCTCTTCTTCGGCCAGCTTGGGCGAAGGTTGCAGCGAGCCGTCAGGCTGCTGCTCGACCAGATCGGCGCAGCCGAGCGGCGCGGCAAGTTCCAGCAATTTCTGGTCGAGGGCGAAATAGCGTTTGGCCGCGGCAGTATCCTCCCCCTGGTAACCCGTCACGACCCACATGCCGAAATGGGCGAGTTCGAGCAACCGCTGGTATTCCTTTTGGGTGAAAGTAGGCTTCATGGGAAAGTCAGTAAGAGTCCACCCTGCCCCCCCGCATGCCAGGCGTCAACCGCCGCTCTGCCGGCGCAACCCGGAATTGACCGCGGGCGTTTCGCCCGGCTATCTGTCGTCCCCTATGCCCACGCCTCCCGCTCCCGCCAACGTCATGGATGCGCTCGTATCGCTCTGCAAGCGCCGCGGCTTCATCTTTCCCTCCTCCGACATCTATGGCGGCCTCAACGGCTTCTTCGACTACGGCCCGCTCGGCGTGGAAATGAAGAACAACATCAAGGCGGCCTGGTGGCGCGACTTCGTTCACCGCCGCGACGACATGGTGGGGCTCGACTCCTCCATCATCCACCATCCGACGACGTGGAAGGCCTCGGGCCACGTCGATAACTTCACCGACCCGCTCGTCGACTGCAAAGTTTCCAAACAGCGCTTCCGCGCGGACCAGTTGTTTTTCGCCGCCGTCATCGTTGAGGCCGAGGGCGCCGCGCCTGCCGCCGCCGAAAAACAAACCATCGGTTACGTCTCGGCCCTCGAGAGCGACCGCACCGACGGCGAACTCCAGGAAAAGGCGGAGCAGCTCAAGCGCAAGAAGGCGATTCGCGGAAAACTGCTCCCGGTTGAAGCGCGCGATATGACCCAGGCCAAGCCGGAGGAAATCCCGCTCATCCCCTCGCCCGCCACCGGCGAGCCCGGCAGC
>DASRKV010000289.1:0-5092 GCA_035648795.1 Opitutaceae bacterium | reverse complement strand
GTTCCGACTTACCTGCGCAAAGGAGTCAAAATCGGGGTGTAGATCGCCGCGCGGCGCCTTTCACCGTCGGCGAGGGGACGCGCCGTCGCAGCGCCGCCATGCTTGGAGCCGCAGAACTGAAGCCCGCGCCG
Organism: Opitutaceae bacterium; assembly: GCA_035648795.1. Taxonomy (GTDB): domain Bacteria; phylum Verrucomicrobiota; class Verrucomicrobiia; order Opitutales; family Opitutaceae; genus Fen-1467. Next base: position 4,961 of record DASRKV010000289.1, on the reverse strand, counting down.
CTCCCTTCCTGCGGCGACAGGAACGCGGCGGCGCTCTCGCTGGGTTCAGGATGACGGGCTGATTGTCCGATGGCGGGTCAGGCCTTCTTCTTTCCTTCCGCGGATGACCTGCTCTTTTTGCCGCCCGAACCAATGGCGATCCCCGCCACGACTCCGACTGCGAACATCGCAAAATAGAGGAGGGCCGCGGTGGCACGGATCTTTTCCTTCATCAGCACCGGAAAGGAGAAATCGATCAGATGGGTATTGTTGATGCCGACGTAGAGGACGGCAAACAGCATCACCAGGAAGACGATCGCACGGAAGAGCACTTTCATCGCGGGGAGCGTTGGGTTGTCCACGGAAAAATTCAAGACTTTGGTCACGGCCGGGCAACGTTGGTCGCAACGCCGCACAGCGTGGTTGACATCATTGCCATGTCGTCGGAAGGAAATGGTTCCATTCCCAATCATCCCGAACCAGAGGAGATAAAATGCCGCACCATCGTTCCATCCTTGCCCTCGTTCTTGCTGCCGTCATCGCCGCGCCGCTCGCCTTCTGCGCCGACGACACCCATGTGAAAGGTCCGAGTCCGGCGCACATCGCAATGGGGCAGAAAGTCGACGTCGCGAATTACCTTGTGCCCGGGAAGACCACGATCGTCGATTTCTACAGCGAGTATTGCCCGCCCTGCCGCGCGATCGCACCGAAGCTGGTGAAACTGCACCAGAACCGCGACGACATCGCCGTCGTCAAGGTCGATATCAACCGGCCCGGAGTGAAAGGCATCGATTGGGAGTCTCCGGTGGCCCAGCAGTACCAGTTGCATTCGATCCCGCACTTCAAGATCTACGGCCCCGATGGGAAGCTCCAGGCGGAAGGGGATGCGGCGTACGAGAAGGTGAGCAGTTGGGTGGAATAGACGGTCTTGAGGCTTGGGAAACGTCCGGGAAGGACCGGACGATTTCTGTTGGTGGCACGGGCGGCCGGCCTGCCATCTCGTCTGCTATTGGTTGGGCGCTGGCGGAAGCCTTGGCGAAGGCTGGGTCTCGCCCGTGAGATTGGCTGAACCGGAACGATTCAGTTGACCAAGGTGGAACCCGCCGTCCCGGCGGGTTTTTCGACGGCGAAGTTCAAAGCCCGTCAGGGACGGTGGGCTCCACCGTCTGGCGCCACGGCTTCTCGAGGAAGAACGTGGTCGGACTGCATGGATAAGGCCAAACTCATCTAGGCCGTTGCCCGGGGAGGGGTGGTTCCGACCGTTTCTTGGCGGCCGCCCCGCCGCCGCCAGTTCGACACCACCGGACTTTATCCGGGCGGGAAGGCCGTCAATCGCCGAACGCCTGCGGCCAGGCATGAAATCGCCCGGGATTGACCTCCGTTGGCATTCCCTTTGCATCGGACCCTTTATGCACTCGCTTCTGCCGTTTGGCGCCGCGCTGAGCGGATCCGTTCCTGCCGCCCTCATCGTCCCGTTCGGGCTTCTGCTGGCCTTGATCGCAATCATGCCGCTCACGCCGCCGCGGGTGAAACATTTCTGGGAGCATTACTATCCGCACGTGGCGATCGGTCTGGGCGCTCTGGTGGTGGTCTTTTATCTGGCCATGCTGTCCGGTGGCGCGGTCGTGCTCGGCGCGCTGCACGAGTATTTCTCGTTCATCTCCCTCATCGGCTCGCTGTTCGTCGTGGCCGGCGGCATCCACCTCAAAGTGAAGGGCGAGGCCACGCCGAAGGACAACCTGGTGTTTCTGGCCATCGGGGCGGTCGTCGCGAACCTCATCGGCACTACGGGTGCGTCGATGGTCCTGATCCGGCCGTGGATCCGGATGAACAAGATCCGCATCAGCGCGTGTCACATCGTCTTCTTCATCTTCATTGTCTCCAACTGCGGTGGCGCGCTGACCCCGATCGGCGATCCCCCTTTGTTTCTCGGCTATCTGCGCGGGGTGCCGTTCTTCTGGCTGATCGACCACGTGATCCTGATCTGGCTGGTGACGATTGGCGCAATCCTCACCGTGTTCTATTTCTTCGATCGCCGGAGCTTTGCTCGCGTGCCGCGGGCGGTCCAGGCGGCGATCGCCGCGCCGGATACGTGGCGCTTTGAGGGCGGCATCAACCTCCTGCTGCTGCTGGCGATCATCGTGGCGGTGTTTCTGCCCGAGGTCTTCTTCCTGCGGGAACTCGTGATGCTTGCGGCCGCGGTCGCTTCCTATCGCCTCACGCCCCGGGTGGTCCACGAGGAGAACCAGTTCACCTTTGGCCCGATCCGGGAAGTGGCGCTCCTGTTTGCCGGCATCTTCATGACGATGATGCCGGCCCTGGGCTTTCTCGACCAGCACGGCAAGGAGTTGGGCTTCACCAAGCCGACCCAGTACTACTTTGCCTCCGGCAGCCTGTCCTCCGTGCTCGACAACGCACCGACCTACCTGAATTTCCTGGAGTTGGCTGAAGCCACCTTCGTGGACAAGGCGGTACTGCCGCAAAACGACAAGGGCGGGTCTGAGGCCGACGCTGGGGTCAAACAGATGCTCGCGAGTGAGCACACGCGCCGCTTCATCATCGCGGTCAGCCTGGGCTCGGTGTTTTTCGGCGCGATGACCTACATCGGCAACGGGCCCAACTTCATGGTGAAGTCGATCGCCGAGAGCGCCGGGGTGAAGGTGCCGACCTTCTTCGGCTACGTGTTCAAATACAGTCTGCCGTTTCTCCTGCCGATCCTCGCGGCCGTGGGATTCCTGTTCCTGTAGCAACGAGGAGCTGCTTCAACCGGGATTATGCAGTCGAGGCAGGATTCTCGCGGAGATAGCGGGGACACCAAAAGGTGGAATCCGCCGTCCCGGCGGGCTGAAAACTTCGCCGTCGAAAACCCGCCGGGGACGGCGGGTTCCACCGGCCTCCACTGAATCGTTCCGACTCAGGGCGCCGCGGCCGGACGATCGGTCGCCGAGCCGTTCAGCACGAACGGAGCGAACACCGCCGCCTGGGCGGCCGGGAAACGACCCTGGAGGTGCACGCCGTCGTCGCGCAGTTCTTGCGCGTGGACCTGCCCGACCTCGTGCAGGCGGGCGATGATGTCGTAACGGTCCGGCGGCACGAGCAGTTCGATCACGGCGGATTCGCGGGCGACGCCGGCGGCGCAATGTTCCAGGAGCCGGTCCAATCCGGCGCCGGTCTTCGCACTGACGAACAACGCGTCCGGCGCGAGGATGCGCGCCGTCTCGAGCGCGGCGGGGGCGGCGATATCGGTCTTGTTGAACACGTCGATGATCGTCTTCCGGTCGGCGCCCAGTTCGGCGAGCACGCCGAGCGTGGTGGCATGATGGCGCGCCACGTTCGGGTTGGTGACGTCGAGGACATGGATCAGGAAATCCGCGACGACCACCTCTTCGAGGGTCGCCTTGAACGCCTCGACCAGATTGTGCGGCAGGCGCCGGATGAAGCCGACGGTGTCGGTGATCAGCAGCTTCTGGTTGTTGGGCAGCGCGAGCTGGCGCGTGGTCGGATCGAGCGTGGCGAAAAGCTTGTCCTCGACGAGCACCTGCGCGCCCGTGAGCCGGTTGAGCAGGCAGGACTTGCCGGCGTTGGTGTAGCCGACGATGGCACAGGTGGGCACGGACACGCGCAGCCGGCGCTGGCGTTGCACGCCGCGCTGCTGCCGGACATCGGCGAGCAAGCTGCGCAGATGGGCGATGCGATCGCGCACGGTGCGCCGGTCCTGCTCCAACTGCGTCTCGCCTTCGCCGCCGAGGGCGCCGCGGCCGCGCTGGCGGGAGAGGTGCGTCCACGCGCGCGTCAGCCGGGGAAGAAAATACTCCTGGCGCGCCAGCTCCACCTGCAGCATGGCCTCGCGGGTGTGCGCCCGGTCGGCGAAGACCTCGAGGATCACTTCCTGCCGGTCGATCACCGCCAGTCCGGATTCCATCTCCCAGTTGCGTTGCTGGGCCGGCGAAAGCGTTTCGTCGAGGACGATCACCTCGGCGCCGGCCGCCTTGGCCTGCTCGATCACTTCGGCGACCTTGCCGCGTCCCAGGAGAAACGTGGAGGAGGGCGACCGGAGATTGACGAGCACGCTGCCGGTGATGGCCAGATGCAGGTTCTCGACCAGTTCCCGCAGCTCCGCGAGCAGCTCGGCGCCTTCGCCGGGCGGCAGGTGCGCGGTCTGCACGCCGACCAGAAACGCAGAGAGGATGCGTTTATTCTTGTCGAAAAGCTCGGCCATAAAGGTCCATGGTGCGGAGGTATTCCACCAGAGGCGAGAGTCAAACGCGGATCGACACTGGCCGGAGGTTCGGTTCTATCGTGACTGGAATGAAACGGTTTGCGCTCGCCGTGATTGGATTCACCGCTCTTGCGTGGCGCCTCGCCGCGGCGGAGCGGCCCGTTCCGCCCCCGTTCCCGCACGCGCGCCTCGACGTGGCCAACGGGTGCCTGGTCGAATCGGTTTGCTTCTATGACGAGTTCCGCGAGCGGTTCGGCGCGGAGGCCTGGGTCCGGGTGCTCCAGTGGGGCGCCAAGGAAGACGAAGAAGTCGTCGCCGGTCACGCGCTGGCGGTCTTCGAGTTGCGCGGGCAGCTCTGGACCTGGGACGTGAACTTCGGGTTCCATCCGCTGAACGTGCCGCCGATCCAGCGTGACGACGTCGACCGGGTCGCGCCGCTCGTTTTGGTGAAGTATCCGCACATTACGCCGCGTTATCCGCTTTATCGGTTCGACTTCCCGCAAGAACCGGCGGCCAAACCGCCCGCGGCGATGTTGCTGAACGACAATGCCGCCTTTCGCGACGCCAGCCTCGTGGCGGAGAAGCTGGCGCGACATCGGCCGGTGAATCTCGTGCAATACTCGTACGTCGTCGAGGGCGAAGCGAAGACTTCCGCCGCCGCGGTGTTCCTGTTTCACGGCCGGTTTTGGATCTATTGCCCCGACATCGGCACCGTTCCGTTCCTGGCCCGGCAGAAAACCGTGGAGAATCTCCGCCAGATCCA
>DASRKV010000288.1:0-6060 GCA_035648795.1 Opitutaceae bacterium | reverse complement strand
ATTTGGCAACTCCGGACGGAGGCCCAGCAAATCCTCTCTGCCGCGATTTGCGAAAGCGCGGCACTCGATTAGGGTATGGCGCATGCGCACTTTCCTTGGAATGTTGTTTGCCATGGGAGTCCTTAATCAGTTCACCACGGCCCGCGCCGAGCCGCTGGCGGTGGGGGCAGCCGCCCCCGCCGTCACCGGGCTCACCGACACCGGCGAGAAGCTCGACCTCGGCGCGACCTACGCCAAAGGGTACACCCTGGTTTATTTCTTTCCCAAGGCCGACACGCCCGGCTGCACCGCGGAAGGCTGCAGCCTGCGCGATGCGTATCAGGATCTCTCCGACAAGGGTGTCACCGTGATCGGCGTCAGCACGGACGACGTGCCCGCGCAGAAGGCCTTCAAGGAGAAATACCATTTCCCGTTCACGCTCCTGGCCGACAAGGACCACACCGTCATCAACGCGTTTGGCGTTCCGGTGCACGGGGCTCTCGTCGGCGGCTTCGCCGCGAGACAGTCGTTCCTGGTCAACAAAGAGGGCAAAATCGTGTGGCGCGACCTGAAGGCTTCCACCAAAGAACAGGCAGCCGACGTGTTGAAGGCCCTGAAGGAACTGGGCGGGTGAGCCGCGTCCGCCCGCGCGGCGCTATGGGGCGGGGTCACCGAACCCCGCCGTTTTGCCATTCAGCGGACAGGTGGAACCCGCCGTCCCTGACGGGTTTTTCGATGGCGAAGCTTCAGCCCGCCAAACGAAGGCGGGGGTTCGGCGACCCCGCCCTACAGCCAACTCCATCGTCCGAGCCTAAACGGCCTCTTTCTCCGCGCCGACCGCGGGCGGCACGCGGGTCACCACGACCTTGTCGACGCGCTGGCGGTCCATGTCGGTCACCTCGAAGCGCCAGCCGTCCCACTCGAAGCGGTCCCCCGCCGCCGGAATGCGGCCGAACTGGGTCATGACCAGTCCGCCCAGCGTCTGGTAGTCGGCCTCCGCCTCCTGCGGCAGTTCATCGAGATCGAGAATCGTCTTCAGCTCGTTGACGGCGAGCGTCGCATCGATCAGCCAGGAACCGTCCTCGCGCCTCTTGGCCTGGGGCTGGTCCCGCTGCCCCTGCGCGGGCAGGTCGCCGACGATCGCCTCCAGCACGTCGATCAGCGTGACCATGCCCTGGATGCTGCCGAATTCGTCGGCGATGAGCGCGGTATGCCGGCCGGATTTCTTGAACGACTCGAGCAACTGGACGCAATTCATCGTCTCGGGCACCACCAGCGGCGGGGTCAGGAGATTCTTGAGGCTGGTCGGGATGCCGATGGCGGCATGCGCCCACAGGGCCTTCACGGCGACCATGCCCAGCACCTGGTCGCGGTTATCCTGATACACCGGAAAATGCGAATGGCCGCTGGCGACGATCTTGCGCCAGTTGACGTCCTCGGTGTCGTCGATGTTGAGGAAGACGATTTTCGGCCGCGGCGCCATGATCGCGGTGACGGGCAGCTGGTCGAGCCGCAGCACGCCTTCGATCATCTCCTTTTCGGCCTGGTGAAAAACGCCGGCCTTCCAGCCCTGCTCCACGAGAATATTGACCTCCTCGTCGGTCACCGGCGCTTCCCGGCGACGGGTGAGGCCGAACGGTTTCAGCAGAAAGTCGATGGCGGCGCCGAGGAGTTCGATGGGGGGCGCGACGACCCGCGACACTCCCTGCAGCGGCCCCGCCACGAACCGGGCCAGGCGTTCCGGGTTGCTGAGCGCGATCCGCTTGGGAACAAGTTCACCGAGAATGAGGGAGCAGAACGTGATCCCGCCCACCACCACCCCGAAGGCGATGGGCCCGGCCCACGGCGCCAGCGTGGGATAGCCTCCCAGCCACGCGGCCAACTGTCCGGCGACGGTCGAACTCCCGTAAGCTCCCGCCAGGATGGCGCACAACGTGATGCCGACCTGCACCGTGGAAAGGAACCGGGTAGGCTGGGACGCAAGTTCGAGGGCCGCCCGCGCCCCCTCGTCGCCATCGTCGGCGAGCTGCCTGAGCCGGGCTTTCCGGGCCGAGACGATCGCGATCTCCGCCATGGCCAGGAGCCCGTTGGCCACCAGCAACAAGCCAAGAATGAACAACTCGGTGGAGATACCCGACATGGAAAAGAAGCGCAGGTTATGGCAAGCCGCCGGTCGGGGCAACCCCTTTTACCCGGCGCGCCGGCGCGTCCGGCAGCCTGCCGGACCTGATGTCCTCCAAGCTGCTGGAATCCAATGGCGGCGCCCAGGTGCAGGGTCATCTTGCCAGGTCTGGGGATTCTTCCAAATCACCGGCGTCCCGCCCATGTCCGAAGAGCGCGCCGTCAGGCAGACTTCACTGAGTAAAGCGCTATCAGGGCGGCACCAATGGCTTGCGAAAGTTCGCCGAGCGACGCCGGAAGAATCTTCATCGTCGCGCGCTGCATCGGCCAGAGGCAGGGCTCGGCTGCCGCACGGAAGAGGCGCAAATAACGTTCGCGGAATTCCGGGGTGGTCGCTTCCGGATCCATCAATCCGCCGCCAATGATCACGAATCCCGGGTCCAGGGCGATTGCGAGGGCCGCCGCATGCAATCCCAAGGCCTTGGCCTGAAAGTCGAAGATCTCGACCGCCAGCGGATCGCCATGCTGGGCGCGGCCGCGCAACGACAGGACTTTTTCCCGGACCGGGAGCGAGGATCGCGCCAGCTCGTGCTCCGGGTGTTCGGTCAGCTTGTCAGCCAGCAGGTGCGGCAGGCCGGAGATGGTCGTGTAAGCTTCAATACAGCCCCAGGTCCGACCGCAGCCGCAGGGATAGGGCCGGACGCCCAGGAGGTGGAGCGGGGCGGGCATGTGCGCGGCCTCCATCCCGGCCAGCGTGTCGCCGTCCAGTGGCAGACCGTCCTGCCCGATGTAGGCGCAGCCCAGGCCGGAGCCCGGCGCCAGCATGAGCACGGACGCCCGCGTGTTCCCGCGGACCAGCCGGGCTTCCGCGACCCCGCCCAGCTTCCCGTCGTTGCCGACAAAAAGATCGATCGGCCGGTTCGCCGCGGCCGCCAGCGCCCGCGCGTAATCCGCGCGAAAATCCCAGCCCTCGAAGGCCGCCGGCAAATTGGCCGAGCGGGCCAGCACGCCGTAGCGCTGGTACGGACCGGGGATCGCCAGCCCCACTCCCCGGACCTGGTCCCAGGTCAGCCGGTTTTCGGCGAGAAAGCCGTTCACCCCTTGAATCCAGCCGCGGATCACCGCCGCGGTGCCGGCTTGGGCGTTGGTGGAACTCTGCAGGAGCTTGGTGGAGATGGTGGAGCCATCCGCCCACACCCCGCCGGTTTTCGAAGTCGTGGCGCCGCTATCGGTGCCAATGAACACGCCTGGATTCAAATTCATGCTGCGGGGCTTTGATTGGCGGGTTTTCCCGGAAGATGCAAAGTGGAATTGCGGCGGTGCCGGCCGCAGCTGGATCGGGTGATCCCACGCGCCCGATGCGTCTTGGGGACAAGCCGCACCACCTTAGCTCTACCCGCTGCTGGCCAGGTCTGCGCGCCGCCGCCGCATCTATTCGGCCGCATACGTTGCCGCGAGCGCCATCACGGTCGCCCGGACGCGCGCCCGGAGTTCGGCCGGGGCGACGACCTCGGCCGCCGTGCCCCACCCCAGCACCCACCGTTCGATCTCGGCCAGCGCCCCCAGCCGCAGGCGCAGCTCCAGCCCGCCGCCCGGCAGGGCGCGCATCTCCTGGGACTCGTGCCATTCACGCTCCCGCACGCGGTCGACCACCCCGGCCTGGAAGCGGATCACGACGAGGTAATTGCGGTCCCCGCCCAGAATGCCCAGGGCGCTCGCGAAGAACTTTTCCGCCGAGAAATCCGCCGGCCGGACAAAAACGGCGCCGGTCAGGGTGACGGCGGTGATCCGCGGAACGGCGAAGGTGCGCGGCGCCGCCCGCTCGAGATCGAAACCGACCAGGTACCAGAGATTCTCCCGATGGGCGAGGTGGTACGGCCGCACCCGGCGGTGGGACGGCTTCGCCTCACCGGGTTTGCGGTAGTCGAATTCCACCTCCGTTTGATGGAGCACGGCGGCGCTGAGCGGGTTGAAGATTGCGAGGTCGGCCTTGCCGAGGCCGATGTTCTTGAACGACACGGCGCGCAATTCGTCGGCCGGGGAAAACGAGATCCGGTCCTTCAACCCCCCCGCCAGTTTCTCGAACGCGACTTCCAGTTGCCGGTGAAACGGCGTGCCCCGGTATTGTTCCAGGGCCCGCCGCGCCACGAGCAGCGCCAAAAGCTCCCCTTCGGTCACCTGCACGGTCGGAAAGGCGTTGACCGGCTGGGTGTAGCGATAGGCCTGGATCCGCGGATCGAATTCAATCGGCAGGTCCAGCCGGTCGCGCATGAACGCGATGTCCCGCACCACGGTCTTGCGGCAGACCTCGAGCATTTTCACGAGCTTCGTGCAGTTGACCAGGGCGTCGCGGCGCAGCTCCTCGTGGATCCGGAGCATGCGTTCGAGCGGGGGTCGGGAAAGCGAGGCGCGCGGGATCATGAAAGAAATCTGCGCGATTATTTAGCCTGGGACAAGCATTGTCTCAGCCGAGGGCTATGATGGCGCCCATGAAACCACTCGCCTGCTTCACCATTGATTCACCGCTCGAACTCTCCTGGTCGCATTTCGGCACGCGCTGGCGCGCCACGCTCTGGCCAGACGTGGGTTTCGAGCGGGAGACGGCCAAAGACGACTGGACGCCGGAGGCGCCGTCCGCGGACGTCATCGCGTCCGGGGCGGTCGCCTTGGACGACGCCGGCTGGCGCCGTTATCTCGAATTCCTGCCCGCCGAGGAGCGGGCGTTTCTCGGGAGGTTCCACTTCGGCCGGCTGGGAGCCCTGCTGGTCCTCGTTCGTTGCCCCACCCTGCTGGCAGAGCTGGCGGCGACGCCCGCGCTCACGGCGTTTCTGGCCAATCATGCGATCCTGCGCGGCGCCCCGGGTTCGCGGTGGGAGGAAATCGCCGCGATTCACGAACGCAGCGGGATCTTCGGCGTGCTGGAGTGGCTCGGACTGCCGTCGTCGCGCCAGACGCTGGGCATCTTGCAGCAGATCACCGACCCGGACCTGCCCCGGCGGCTCCTCGAACCCCTGCGCCTGAACCTGTGGGAACCCGAGGGCATCTGGTTGCTGGCCCATGCCGGACCGATGACCGATCGGCAACTCGCCCGCCGCTGCCAGGCTCTCGCCGCGTAGCCGACTCCGTGCAGTTGGCGCAGGGCTCTTAGCCGCATCATGCAATTGTTGTAGGGCGCCGGTCGCCGAACCGCGCCATCGTTCTGCGCACTCCGAATTCAGGCGGAGTCGGTTCTGGCGGGGTTCACTACTGAATCTTCCGGAATGAAGTGACGTTGGTGGAGCGCGTTGTCCCTAACGCGCCCAATGCGTCTTGAGGACAAGCCGCTCCACCTCGATCCGTCACTCCATTATGTAAGCTTCACTAGGTGCGCCCTTCGCGATCCCTGCCGCCTTCTGCAGGATTTCCGCCTCCCCGCGGATCGACTCCTTCGCGGGCTTCGCGTTCTTCGTGTGAGAAGATGACCGTCGCGGCTTCGGCGCGCTCGGTTTCCCTCTGCGTCCTCTGTGCCACTGTGGTGAAGAATCCGTCGAATCAATCGCCGCTGCCGACGGCCTCTAGCGTCAGGGCGCGATGAGCTGGGCGCTCGGGATCTCGCGCACACCGGCCGCCCGCATTTCGGCAATGGCCCGATCCACCTCGCCCGGCTGAAGGTTCACGCCGCGACAGCCGTCGCTGATCAAGTGGGTTTCCAGGCCGAGAGCGCGGGCATCGAGCGCGGTGAATTTGACGCAATAGTCCGTGGCCAGACCCATCACATACACCGTGTCCACACCGCGATCGCGCAGGTAGTCGCCAAGTCCGGTCGCGCGGCGATGTCCATGTCGAAAAAACCGCTGTAACTGTCGATTTCCGGGCTGGCGCCCTTGGAAAACACTTTCGCGAAGCGCTCCGTCTCGAGGCCAGGCGCAAAGGCGGCGCCCCGGGTTCCCTGAACGCAATGGACCGGCCACAGGATCTGCG
>DASRKV010000287.1:0-8566 GCA_035648795.1 Opitutaceae bacterium | reverse complement strand
TGCGGCTGCTGAACCAGAAGAAAGAGGCATTCACCATGGACCGCCTCGGCATGAACGCCGAGGAACAGACGATCATCAAGCGCGTCCTCGAATACCCGCACGGCATCATTCTGGTCACCGGCCCCACGGGGTCCGGCAAGTCGACCTCGCTCAACGCGTTTCTCCGGCAAATCAACTCGCCCGACCTCCGCATCGTCACGATCGAGGACCCGATCGAGTACGAGGTCCCGGGAGTCAACCAGATGCAGGTGCGGCCGGAGATCGGCCTGACGTTCGCCAGCGCGTTGCGCCACGTGCTGCGCCAGGATCCCGACGTGATCATGGTGGGCGAGATCCGCGACCTCGATACGGCGGAGATCGCCATTCGCGCGTCGCTGACGGGCCACCTGGTCTTCAGCACCATCCACACCAACGACGCCGCGGGCGCCTATACGCGCCTCGTCGACATGGGCGTCGAGCCGTTCCTCGTGGCCTCGGCCATCGAATTGGTGATCGCCCAGCGCCTCGTGCGCCGCCTCTGTTCCGTCTGCGCCCGGCCGCAGCCGGTCAACCGGACGAAACTGCGCAATACCCTGGCGATCCTTGGGCTCAATCCTGCCGACGCCGATTCCGCCCCGGAACTCATGGCGCCGGTCGGTTGCGACCGTTGCCGGAGCAGCGGTTATCGCGGGCGCATTGGCATTTTTGAAATCCTCCAGCCGAACGACGCGTTGCACGACCTCATCCTGAAGCGGGAATCGGCGCGCGTTCTCACGAAATGCGCCCGCGACCATGGCATGCTGACCCTCCAGCATTCCGGCTGGGAGAAAGTGAAGGCCGGCTACACGACGATGGAGGAATTGCTGCGGGTCATCACGGTGACGGAAAAATGATGCCTCTGACCTCGATCATCGTTCATATGATTCCGTGACAGACCAGGGTGGTGCGGCTTGTCCTCAAGACGCTCCGGCGCGTTGGGGACAACGTGCTCCACCGGCACCAGTCTATTCCGCCAGATGCAGTAAATCGCCGCATGCCCCGTTTCAACTACACCGCCCGCGATCGTTCCGGCCAGTCCGTCTCGGCCGGAATGGAGGCTTCGTCACGCAAGGAGGCGCTGCGGCTGCTCGCGGCCCGCGGCTTGTCGCCCGTCAGTGTCAGCGAGGCGGCCGCCACCAACGGGAAACATCCGGCCGAGGCGCCCAAGAAGCCGGGGCTGGCGGACGTACTCACGAGATCCACCGCCCGGTCGTCCCGGTCGCCGGCGGCGATTTCCCGGAAGCAACGACTGCCGTTCCTGCAGGCGCTTTCCGATCTCACCGGAAGCGGATTGTCCGCCGGCGAAGCCGTGCGGCTGCTCAGTCAACGGCTCCAGGAGCCCGCGTTGCGCGCGCTTTGCCAGGGTTTGTGGGAACGTCTGAGCGAGGGCCAGCCGCTCTCCCGGGCGATGGAGGAGTATGCCGGCGTGTTCGACACTTCGACGGTGAGCCTGATCCAGGCCGGCGAGGCCACGGGCAGCCTCAACGATGTCCTGCAGCGCCTCATCCAGCATTTCACCGAGCAGCGGGAGGTGCGGCAGAAGCTGGTCACCGCCATGGCCTACCCGATGTTCATCTGCGTCATGGCGATCGGCGTGATCATCTTCTTCTTCTTTGTCCTGCTTCCCAAGATCGAGTCGCTGCTCACGGCCCTGGGCGGCAAGCTGCCCCTCGCCACGCGGCTGCTCATCGAGCTGTCCCATTTCTTCATCAGCTACGGGGTGTTTGCGATCCTAGCCTTGGGGCTCGCCGCCGTCTCGTTCTGGCGCTGGCGGCAAAGCGAGCCGGGCCGGGTGCGCACCGATGAATGGGTGCTGCGCCTGCCGTTTGCCGGCACGTTCGTCACCACCACGACCGTCATGAATTTCAGCCAGACGCTTGCGGTGCTGATTGAGAACGGCGTCACGACCGCCGAAGCGCTCCGGATGACCGAGCGGGTCATCAACAACCGCACGCACCGGCGGGCCTTCTCGGAGGCGACCGGCCGGGTGCTGGAAGGCGAAAGCCTTTCGCTGGCGCTCGCCCGCACCGGCTGTTTTCCGAACCTGGTGCTCGACCGGCTGGCGGTGGGAGAAAATACCGGCAACGTGGTGCCCAGCCTCAAGGAGATCGCCCGCACCTACCAGAAGGATCTCAGCCGCCGCCTGCAGGCCTTCACCACGATTGTTTCCACCGGCGTGCTGCTCTTCGCCTTCACGTTCGTCGGCTTCCTCGGCTACGCGATCTTCTCCGCGGTGTTTTCACTCAGCGCCAGCTTCAAGTTCTGAGGAATTCGCCGGTGGGAACCGGCGAATTCCTAGCGGTTGATTTCGACCGAGGAGACGCGCATCACGGCGTTGAGCAGCGCGGGATTGCTCGGATTGACCGTCAGGGAGAACTGTTCGAGCCCGATGTAGGGGGCGCGTTTGTCGAGTGCGTCGTAAAAGCTGAGCAGCGACGGCAGGTCGGCGTTGCGGACCGCCACCTGCACCGTGTTTACCGCGAACTGGTTCGTGAGTTCCGTCCCCAGAATCTCGCTCGACGTGTTGTTCCGGACGCCGACCTGATCCGCGATCGTGCTCAATTCGCCCAGCAAGCGCGGGCTGCTGAACGTCCGGGCGGGATCGAGATGCGCGATCGTCCGGGTCGCGGAGGCTTCGATGTTGGCGCGGTTGTCCAGCCACTGCTGCTGCGTCGCCAACACGACGGCGTTCGCGCGCCACTCGGTCCAGAACGCGCGGCCGCTCCGCGCCACCCGGACCAGCCAGACGATTCCCACCAGCGCGAGCAGGGCCGTCAGCAGGATTTTTTCGCGGATATGGCGGCTGAAGAAAAACGTCTTCATGACGGGGCCGCGGGCCGCAACGCCTCGGGTTTGAAGGTGACGGTCAGGGTGAAACGGGTGACGCCGCCGCGATCCGTGGTCTGCCCCAGCTCCACGCGGTCGCACGCGGGCAGGTCCTTGAGCGCCGCCTGATAATTGAACACATCCGGCGTGGCATTGGTCTGGCCTTCGATTTCCAGCACGTAGAGGCCCTTCGTGGAGGTGCGCAGGAACTGGATCGTTTTGGGCCGCTTCTCGTTGATGATTTCGATCATCCGGATCGGCATCAGGCGGCGGGTGGACAGCTCCTCAATCCGGTTGGCGAGGCTGTGCTCGGTTTCGATCTTCTGCACGGCCGGCGCTTGCGCGGCGGCGCGGAGGGTCTGGCCCTTCAGCCAAAGACGGCCGAATTGCAGGCCGAATTGCAGCGCCACGGCGACGACGATGGCGGCGGCGCTGCCGACGAACGCCCGCCAGAGCCAAAGATCGCGCCCGCGGTCGCGCCGCCGGGCGGCGAGCTCCGCCTTGTCCCGCACATCGATGGCATCGAGTTGCGCCTGGTCGAAGCGCGAGACGAAATCGCCCACGGAAAACTCCAGGCCGCTGTCACCGATCCGCGACCCCGTTTCGGTCGGCGCCGCCACCTTCACCGCCGCGGGAAAATCCTTCAGCCGGGCCAGGAGTTCGGCCTCGGCTGCCGCCCGCTCGCCGGCCGGCGCGTCCGCCCCGATCGCCCGGGTTCGCACCGCCGCCGGCACGGCGTCGCGCCCGTCCCAGCCGATGGCCGTGATGGAATCCGGCCCGGTGACGAGCAACGCCTGGGGCTTGGCCGGCGCGAGACCGAGACAGGCCGCAAAGGCCGGCAGCACCACGTCGGCCTCGACCCAGGCTTCCGCGTCCCCGACGGTGAATCTTCGGCGGTAGGCCGCATACACGAGCACCCGCTCCGCGCCCGGCGTGGAAAAATATCCGTAGCAGAGCTGGGCGGCCGAGAACGGCGTCAGTCCCTCCAGCGCCAGCTCCACCTGGCCGGGAATCTCGGCCGGCGGTGTCCCCGCAGGCAGGGGCACCACCCGGACAAAGAAGGCATGATCCGGCAACAGCACGGCTCTCTTCCGTGCGGAAGCGGACGGTTTAGGATTTTGCAGAGCGCTCATTGCGGCGCGGACAGGGACGAAGGAGCATTATCAACTATCTCATCATTCTCGCGGATTTCGAGCAGGGTAAAGGGATAATTCAATGCCGATTGGGTCGGGTTGGTCGCGTTCGTTGGGGAAGTCGTGGTGGTCGTGGCCGCGGCGGAGCCATCGCCGGAATTCGAGGTATTTTGCGCGGCCGTCGCATCATTGGCCGCCGCCGAGCTCGTCGAGGTCTGCCCAGTGGTCGGCTGGTCGGGCGGCGGCAACTGGGCTCCGCCGGGGGCGGTGACGACCGCGCTCACCCGAAAGGAGCCCTGGCCTTCGTGCACCGTGACGTTGATCCGGAGGCAGCGCACCTGCGTGCCCAGCCGCGCCGAGGCCGCCGCCTGACCCACCAGCCCGGCCACCTCCTGCGCGTTCCGGAAATAGGCTGCTCCCTGCCGGGCATAGGAGCCGAGCCCGCCGAGGTAATCGGTGATCATTTTCACGCTCGCCTCATCGTAGGTGCCGAGCGCCGCCAGCGTCGTCATCCGCGCGGTGTTAATGTTGGGCTGGCTGAAATCGAAGAGCGACACGCTGTCCACGAAATTCCGCCAGAGATCGTTCGGCCGGCCGTTTTTATCGTAGAGCCGGTCGCGCACGAATTGAATGGACGCGAGTTCGGCGAACGAATGCAGCGAGCGCGCCGGGGGATCGTGCGGAATGGCCGCGCGCTCATAGTCGGTCGCGCGGGCACTGAACGAATTGGCGGGCTCGTAGCCCTGCTGGATCCACACCAGCAACGCGTCCGCCAGTTGCTCGGCGTCGGATTGTTTCTGTCCGAACAACAAGAACAAATCCCGCAGCGCCTGGAAGTCGGCATGGGGGAGCGGGATCTTGGCGCTTTCATCCTCCAGCGCCGCCTCGACGGTCAACCCTTCCGGCGGCGCATACCCGGCGAATTCGAGCGCGTTGCCCCACCCTTCCGCCGGGCTGCGCAATGCGCCGTTGGTCGTCCGGAACTCCTGGAGGACCGCCAGCACCGTCTCCAGCGCCGAATAGGCCTGGACCCGCAACCGGTCCGCACGGGCTTCCCGGGCATCCGCCAGCAGGTCGACCGACGCTTTTTCCAGGTATTTCGTCAGCGCAAACGCCGTCAGCAAGAGGGTCATCAGCACCAGGAGGATGACCGAGCCCGTCCGGCTTCGATTCCGCCGGGCTCCTGCGGGTTCCGACGTGGAGTTCGGGTGCGCCATGGCTAGAAGAGTGGCAGCGCCTGGACCGCCGCCGGCACCGTCACAAGGGTCTCCCGGGTCATGGTCTCGTAGGTGAACTGCAGGCGCAGACGCGTGGGAAGCTGCCATCGACCGTTGTTGTCGCGTTGCGGCGTTTGGAAGTTCTGCCAGCTGTTGAAGCCGGAGTTGTAGTAATCGTAGCTCAGGCCGGTGACGAGGGGCGTCAGCACCGTGGCCCGCGGCGGTTCATCGGCGAAATGCTGTTCCAGCCGCGAATGCCAGTAGAGCACCAGGCCTTCATCCCGGCGCACACCCAGGGCGCACACCACGTCGGGGAGCGGCGCCTCCGGCCAGGGGAGCACGCGACTGCCCGCCGGCAGTTCGAAGGTGAGCAGCGTGGCGGTCGGGCCATCCGGCAGCCGGACATCCTGGACGGCAATTGCCTGGATGCCTCGGGCGGTCGGCTGCGCCGTCGCCTGCAGCGTCTGCTCCACAAAGCGGGTCACCGCGCGCACATGCTGGTCGAACAGGCGCACGTCGGCGCCGCGCCCCCACAGTTCACCCATCGAGAAAATGAACTGGTTCATCGCCACCAGGAGCAGCCCGACCAACGCCAGGGAAAGCAGCATTTCGAGCAACGTGAAGCCGGAGTTCTGATACCGGAAAGCGGATACCGGATACCGGAAAGAACAGCCGCTGCCGTCGCCAACGGCCAGAAGCTGGCTACCCGCTTTCCTGCATCCACTATTCGCGGCCCCGTCTCCGGATTGCGGTCTCCCCTTTCCGGTATCCGGTATCCGCTCTCCGGTATTTATACCGCCGACGGTCTCCCGTCCGCGATGTCGGCGGAAATCTGAAATCGGCAATCGAAATTCAAAAATCATGGCGTCGACGGCGCAGCTCTTTCCGTTGTCCGGTTTCCACTGTCCAGGCCTGATGGCGTCACGCCCTCCATTTCGAGAATGCGTTGTTTGACCTGATCGAGGAGCTTCGTCCGCTCCACGGGATCCGACCACGTGGGCCGGAGCAGCAGGAACGTCTGGGTGCTCCGGTGGGGCTGAGGCCGCGCCGGATCGACGATTTCGCAGGTCCAGGTCACCGAAAACAGGTCGACCGTGTCGGTGGGCGCGATGTCCGCCTGCCAATGCGCGCGCTTGTTTCCGCCGAGATCGAGATCACCGCCTTCCTCGGCTTTGTCGCGGTCCGGCTCCGTCAGCAGGGCGGCCCGCACGAAGCGGAGGTCAGTATCATATTCGTTGTGCCGGCCGGCCGCTTCGTAGGCGTTCAGGGCGTTCACGTAGGTCGCGCCGAGCACGACCGCCGCCATGGCGAAAATGGCGAGGGCGACGAGCACCTCCAGCAAGGTGAAAGCGGAGTTCCGATTTCGGAAAGCGGATACTGGAAACCGGAGAGTCCAAAGCAGCGCATCCCAAGCGACGCACCGCGGTGATTCCACTTTCCGGTGTCCGGCCTCCGCTGTCCGGTATCCGGCGCCCCCTATCCGGTATCCGGTATCCGACATCCGAAATCCAAGGTTCATCCTCGCTCCTTCGCTTTTTCGAGCACGGGGGCGCACGTCCATGGATCGATGCCAATCTGCCACGAAGTCGCTCCGGCCCGGAATTGCACCCGAAAAGCCATGCACGTGCCGTCCGGATAAAACAGCACGCGCGGAACCTCCTGCGTCTCCACGACGTGGCCGGCAATCAGGATCAGGCTGCCCCCGGCCGCGGCCTGAACGAATTGCACGCTGACGTCGCCCCGGGAAGCGTCAAACGCCGCACTGTCGGTTTCCTGCCCGTTGCTCCAGACCAGTTTCTTTTCCTTCGCGTCGAATCTCAGGGTCGTGTCGCGCTCGCTGAGCGAGGCCAGCTTTTGCGCCGACCGGCACGCCTGCCAGAAGACGTCGTCGGGCGCCGGATGGTCATTGTTAAAGACGCCGGAGACCCCCACCGCCAGCACCGACCCGATCAGGGCGATGAGCGCGAGGACCAGGATGATTTCCAGCAGGGTAAACGCGCAGGTTTTCGCCGCCGAGGTTCCTGTCGGAGGCGAAAACCTACCAGTTCCCAATATCGTCATCCGTCCCGTCCGTTTTATCGGGCCCCTTCGACCACAGATCATAGCGATCCTTGTTCTTCACGCCTGGATAGCGGTACTGATACGGCTCGCCCCACGGGTCGACGGGAAGCTTGTTTTCCTGCAGGTACGGTCCCCGCCAGCGTTCGGCTTTGTTCGCCGGCGGTGTGATCAATGCCTGCAACCCCTCCGCCGTCGTCGGGTAGTCGCCCAGGTGCATCTTGTACGCAAAGAGCGGCGCCTGCATGCTCTGGCTCACAAACAGTTTGGTGACGTCCTGCTGGCTGCGGCCAAAGATGTTGCCGACATTATTCACGGCGAGGCCGACCAGCAGCCCAACGATGGCAAGAACGACGAGGATCTCGAGAAGCGTGAATGCCTCGTCGATCCGTTGAGAAGTGCGGGAAAAAGCGCGGGACGCAGGCTTCATGACGGAGGAGTTAAACGCCAGCCGGCAACACTTGTCGAGTCCGGGCGGCGCCTGTTCAGACGCCCGGTCGGGCGGCGCGGTTTCTTCGTCTCATGATCTCCACACCACCTTCCGCGTGCAGCCGCGAGCGCCGGTGACCGGACCCCATGGGGAACTCATGAATCCTGGAAACAACAGCCTGTTCCCGCTTTCCTGAGTTCCACATTGTCTTTTGGGCGGGGCGGCGAGCCCGGAGCGAGCAGAAAGCGAGATTTATTTCATACCTCTGTTTCTCCCAGCCATCGGAAGCGCACGATCTGGAACCGGCGGCCGTAGATCCGGTTCGTTTCGCTCAAACCGGCCGTGGCCTCGGGAGGATCAGCCGCATCGACATAATCCGGCACGCGTTGCACCACCGCCTCGCACCACGCGCGGCTCTCGACCGCGCCGGTCGCCGGGTTCGCCGCGTCGCCGTAGGCCCGCACGAGAAAGGTGTCGGAGCGCGCCGTCAGCATCGCGCCCACCGCGCCCAGGACATCGGCCTGCGACAGCCAGCCGGGAGCAAGCGTCGACACATGGCCCTGCGACGCCGCCGGCCAGGACAGGGCCGGACTGGGCCCCGCGATGGCCGGCAGGCCGGGAGCCGGATTGAGCGAAGGCGGCGGATTGACCGTGTGGTCAAGGGCCGATTGCAGGAGACCGCTCAGCCGCGCATTTTCGGTTGGCGCGATCAACGGGCGGTTGACGAATTCCGCGAGCGAGTGGAAGGGACCGTGGGCCCGGATAGCTCCCACCACGGCTGTCGCGAGGTTGCGCACCTCGGCGGCGCTCAGGGCGCGATAACCCCGCCAGCCATCCGCCGCGCCCCCGTTGACCACGGGACTGCGCAGGAAGGCGCTCCCCAC
>DASRKV010000286.1:0-3927 GCA_035648795.1 Opitutaceae bacterium | reverse complement strand
CCGCTGCAGGGCACACTCCACGATCAATTCCGCGACCTGCACAAGATTGCGCAGCTCAAGCAAGCGCGGCTCAACCGAGAAATTCCAATAGTAGTCGTGGATTTCTTTCTTCAGGTTGGCGATGCGCGTGCGGGCGCGCTCAAGGCGTTTGGTCGTCCGCATGATTCCCACATAATCGCCCATCGTTCGCCGGAGCTCGTCCCAATTGTGCGCTACCACCACCCGTTCGTCTTCGGTCCCGCCGCCAAGATCGACCCACGCCGGAATCTTCGCCCGGGACGGCTTCTCCGTCTGCAAATAGGCGCCGACCGCCTCGGCGCCGCGGTGCGCCATGACCACGGCCTCGAGCAGCGAATTGCTCGCCAGCCGGTTGGCCCCGTGCAAGCCGGTGCAGGCCACTTCACCGCAGGCGTAAAGCCCGGGGAGCGCAGTCCGCGCCGCCAGGGTCGTCGCCACCCCGCCACAAGTATAGTGGGCCGCCGGTACGACCGGGATCATATCGCGAGCCAAGTCGATGCCCAGTTGGCGGCAGGTCCTGGTGATGAGAGGAAACCGCTCCCGCAGGAACGCCGCCGATCGATGGGTGATATCAAGCCACACGTGCGGCGCTCCTGACCGTTTCATCTCGCGGTCAATCGCCCGCGCGACCACATCGCGCGGCGCCAGATCGGCCATCGGATGGTACTGCCGCATGAACGCCCGGCCCTGCAGCGTGCGCAGCACGGCACCCTCGCCGCGCACGGCCTCACTGATCAGGAAACGGAGGTTCGTCGTCGAATAAAGCGTGGTCGGATGGAACTGGACGAACTCCATGTTGCGCACCTCGACGCCCGCCCGGTACGCCATCGCAATTCCGTCGCCCGTGGCAATGTCCGGATTGGTCGTGTAAAGGTAGACCTGCCCCGCCCCGCCGGTCGAGAGCATGACCACGGGCGCCACAAAGGTCTTCACGCAGCCGCTGCGGACGTCGAGCGCATACAAACCGCAGACGTGATTGCCGTCCCCGTCGCCCGCTTTCCCGCGCAACTTCGCGGCGGTCACCACGTCGATGGCGAAGCAATGCTCGAACAGCGTGATCCGGGATTCCCGCGCCACCGCCCGCAACAACGCTTCCTCGATCGCTTTCCCGGTCATGTCCTTGACGTGCAGGATGCGCCGGCGGGAATGACCGCCTTCCCGGCCCAGGTCGTAGTTGCCTTGCTTGTCCCGCGAGAATCTGAGGCCCAAAGCGACCAGTTCCTGCACGCGCGCCGGTCCATCCCGCACGATCTCCCGCACCACCTTCTCGTCGCACAGGCCGTCGCCCGCCGTCAGGGTGTCGCGCACGTGGCTTTCGAAGTCGTCGGTGTCCGACATCACCACCGCAATGCCGCCCTGCGCCCGGTTGGTGTTCGACTCCGCGCTGGTTTTCTTCGTGAGGATGGCCACGCGGTGGCCGCGCGCGGCGACTTTGAGCGCAAAACTCAGCCCCGCGATGCCACTGCCGACCACGAGGACGTCGAAGTTCCGGGTCATGGCAAAAGGCGTTTGCTTGTGAAACCAACGGAGCGCCGCACGCCGGCTTCACGATAACCCGCCGCCGCGTGCCGGCGCACTGACGCAACGTTGGCCGGGTCTCCAATCGCCGCGATCATTTGCCGGCGGCCGGCCTCATAGCAGGATGTTGTCGATCAAGCGCACCTCGTCGACCCAGGCGGCGACGGCCATCATGGCCTTCCCCGGCAGCACTTCCCGGGTCGCTTCCATCGTGCAACGATCGACGATGGACGCATAAATGACCCGGACGCGGCGCCGGGAGCCCATCAGATGGGTGGCTTCCGCGATCAGCCGGTCGGCGTTGTACATGCCCCGATCGACCATCTCCTTGGCCTTCTGCAAGGCCTGGAAAATCGCGAGCGCTTCCGTCCGCTGACTGGCGGTGAGGTGGCGATTGCGGGAACTCATCGCCAGACCGTCCGGCTCCCGCACCGTCGGCGCCGTCACGATGTCGACGCAGAAGTGGAGGTCGTTGACCATCTTTTTGATCACCGCGACCTGTTGGGCGTCCTTCTGGCCAAACACGGCGAGATCGGGCCGCACGATATTGAACAATTTGGCGACGATGGTGGTGACCCCACGGAAATGGGCCGGCCGGGAGATGCCGCAGAGCGGCTTCGAAATCAACTCCTCGGTCACGTAGGTCGAATAGCCCTTGGGGTACATCTCGTCGGCCGTCGGCGCGAACACCAGGTCGGCGCCGGCCTTGTCGCACAGTTCCAGGTCGCGCGGCAGGTCGCGGGGGTAGTTCACGTAGTCCTCGCTGGGACCGAACTGCGTGGGATTGACGAAAATCGACACGATCACGGTATCCGCACGTTCCTTGGCCAGCCGGATGAGGCTCAGATGTCCCTCATGGAGGGCGCCCATCGTGGGCACGAGGCCGATCAAACGATCCTTGGACCGCAGATTCTCCGCGGTGGACTGCATGTCAAAAATGGAAGCGATCACTTGCATGGCAGAAAGGAGGTGTTGCGCCCGCGCCGGGCACCGCCTTAAAAAAAATACCGGGCTTGAACTATTCCGGCGCGACCCGCTTTAATCAAGTCCTTTGCTGGGCGGGGCAGGCCTGCGGCACATCTGCCGATAGTCGGTGGCATGTGGAACTCTGGGTGGCACGGGCGTCTCGCCCGTGGGTTTGCTTGCGCCAGGCCATCCCACATGGGCAAGATGCCCATGCCACCTACGCCGCCAACAATCGCCGATCATACCATTTTCCCAACGCTCCGCTTCCCTCGACCACGATGATCCGCATCAACGAACACTACACCAAGCTCAAGGCGTCCTACCTGTTTGCCGAGATCGCCCGCCGCGTTGCCGATTTTCAGCGGGCCAATCCCGGGCGTTCCATCATCCGCCTGGGGATCGGCGATGTCACGGAGCCGCTTCCGCCCGTGTGCGTCGCGGCCCTGCATGCCGCCGCGGACGAGATGGGCCGGCGTGAGACCTTCAAGGGTTACGGCCCCGACCAGGGCTATGCGTTTCTCCGCGAGGCGATCGCACAGCACGATTACGAGGCGCGGGGCTGCCGGATCGAGCCCGACGAGATCTTTGTCTCGGACGGGGCAAAGTGCGATTGCGGCAACCTCCAGGAAATCTTCGCCCAGGACACCCGCGTCGCCATTCCCGATCCGGTCTATCCGGTCTACCTCGACACGAATGTCATGGCGGGACGCACCGGTCACGACCGCGATGGCCGTTACGAGGGGATCCTATACCTCGACTCCACGCCAGCCAACGGCTACGTACCGGCGCCGCCCGCCCAGCCGGCCGACCTCGACTACCTCTGTTTTCCCAACAATCCTACCGGCGCGGTGGCCACCCGTGCGCAACTGGCCGCCTGGATCGAGTACGCGCGGCGCCATCGGGCCGTGATCCTCTTTGACTCGGCCTACGAGACGTTCATCCGCGATCCCCAACTGCCGCATTCCATCTATGAACTCGAAGGCGCCCGGGAGGTGGCGATCGAGATCCGCAGTTTCTCCAAGACCGCGGGCTTCACCGGCACCCGCTGCGCGTACACCGTCGTGCCCAAGACGCTCGTGGCGTACGATGCGGCCGGCAGCGCCCATCCGCTTCACCGCCTGTGGTATCGCCGGCAGTCGACCAAGTTCAACGGCGTTTCCTACCCCGTGCAGCGTGCCGCCGCCGCCATTTACTCCGCCGAAGGCCGGGAGCAGACGCGCGCGCTCGCCGATTTCTACCTCGCCAACGCCCGGCTCATCCGCGAGGCCCTGACGCGGCTCGGCTTGCCCTGTGTCGGCGGCGACAACGCCCCGTACATCTGGGCCAACGTCGGAGGCGACTCCTGGGCTTTCTTCGACCGGCTCCTGGCCAAGGCCGGCGTCGTCTGCACCCCGGGCGCCGGCTTCGGCCGGTGTGGCGAGGGCC
>DASRKV010000285.1:0-5354 GCA_035648795.1 Opitutaceae bacterium | reverse complement strand
CCCACCTATGGCATAAGTTGCCAAGCCCATGGCGCGGGGACGCCAGCGACGCCAAAATACGGAACCCACGCCGCTTTCGTGATGATCCCGAGGACGCCGTGTCCGATAAAGCATCCCGCCACCCGACCCGCAAAATCCACGGGACGGCTGTCGCAGTCGCCTCATCGGCCGGCGGGGTTTTCCCCCCGAACTGTATAAAATCGGCTGGGTCCGGACCGGTTTCATTTCAGCGGGAGTAGCGCGTGTTCAAAGGTCCAATCGGCAATCTTGATGCCGGCCTTCTGGCCCTCGAGGTTGTCGGACATATAGTGGATGCCGGCCCAGATGCGGCTCATGCCAATTTCATTGCGCGCCTCGGAGAGCTTTTTGTAGCTGCGGACGGCGCCGGGCAGACCGTCCGATCGCACGGTGAATTCAATGTCATCGGTGCCGAAAAAACGCTCGAGCAGCCGTGACGCCGCGGCGGAAAAAGTGCTATGACCAGACGTGTAGGAGGGAAAGGCCGGCGAGATCATGAGGGGAATAAAATCGGGCCGGTTCACTACAAGGGGATTAAGTTTGGGGTCGAGTTCGCGTATCGCGGTCTCGGGACGCCAGGTCCGATAGAAAAACTTGGTGTCCCAGCACGAGATGGCAGCGTCCGCTTCCGCGAAGTTAAGCAGGGCGAACAGCCGGGCGGTCTCGGGCACGGAGAGCTGGTGGCGTTTCGCCAGATCCTCGGCGATGACGTTCCAATGTCCGGGAGGCGTGGTCGTGCCCAGGTCGTCGGACCAGAACGCCGTGCTGAGCGTCTCGTCTTCCGTGCGTTCGGCGCCGTCGCGCGCTCCGACCCTGGCGACATAGGCGATTTCCTCGGCATGTTGTTTCGAGGCGACCGGCAGCGGTGGCGGCGCTCGAAGCTGGTCCGGCGAGGTCATCACAAACGGAGTGACATGTGACCAATACGGCAGCACCGGCGGCCGGAATCCGGGGGGCGTTTCGCGCCATTTTCCCGGTTCGGTGCTCGAATACTGGTCGGGGACGGGCTTGTCGTAACCGCTCTTGGCGCGGACCGCAAGAATCGCCTCCGCCACGTGTTGGCCCCAGGCCAGACCGTCAACCTTGGCCGGTCCGTCGGGAATCTCCGCGAGGGCCTTTTCGTAGGCGACTTGAATGTTACGTGGATTCGTGGCCTGACCCCAAAGGGCGATGAGGACGGTGTGCGCCGCGCCGGCGATGGCGGCATCCATGTCGGCGTCGGCGGGGGCGGGATCGTTGAGCAACCAGCCATGGTGCATGTGCGTGATCCCGTTGACGGCATCGAAGATCGCCGCGTGGAACGTGGCGATGTGCGCAGAGGCGAGCGGGGGCGGGTTGCGGGCAAGCCGGGTCGCGTTGACCACCTCTTCATTCCAATAGAGGACGGAGTTGCCGCCGGAAGCGAACGGGCCGGTCAGAACGCAGACGATCAAGGCCAAGACAAGCAGGCGCGGGGATTTCATGAATAGAGGATAGCCGGAGGCGAGACTGCCGGCGGGAAGGTCATCGAGGAGCGCGCGGTGAATATACCATCGAAATTCCACACCCCTTAGTCTCTGTGGCCAGTGGCCGCGATTCCGGTGCGAACCGCGGCCGCTCCGGGGCCAGCGGGATGGGACTTTCATGGCGGAGTCTGTTCCGTCGCGCGTTTCGCGTCCGGCTGCTTCGTCGCCTGCTGCGCAGCTTCCGCCTGAACCTCGAATCTGCTGAAGCAGAGCGGGAGTGACCGCACGCCCAAACCATCGCGGATGCCAGGCGGTCGTGTCCGGCTCGGCCCTATTTGACGCGCTGGGCTTCCCACTCGCGCCGCAACGGCTGGCTGTTGCCGCCCGAGACTTCAACCGTTCTCCGGATGACGTCCCCTTCGAGCCGGCCGGAGAATCGGTTCACGACCGGGTAGCCTTGGAGCGACACGGTCAACAGATAGCGGCCGGTCGGCAGGTCATGCGACTGCGAGCCCCCCGTGCCGCCTTGCGCGATGCCAAACCCTTGCATCGCCCGGCCGTGACGGCGGATCTCTGCATACTTCCATGCGTTCCGACCTGCAATTTGCCCTGTTTCCATCCGGGCTATTCCGTCGATCGAGGCGTTATCGTCTGGAGACCAGAGGCTTAGAAATATCGTCTGTTTTTGGCATTCCGCGGGCTGAGTGAAAGAAGCCTCAACCCACCAGCCCGGATCAGACGGACAAACAACCACGCATGACTAAACCGCTTCAGCGGTCGCGATGAAGACGATCAAGTTCGAGTGTCCCTATTGCCACGCGATCAATACCGGTGATGAATCGCTTTACGGATAGCGGGTGCATTGCCGGAAATGCCAGGCGGCGATCCTCCTCCCGGCCCGACTGGAGAATCCGGAGCCGCTCCGACTGGTCCGGTTGGTCCAATCCAAGGATTCGCCGGTGGGCGGTTGGACGACTTTCGCCGAACCGGAAGAGGAAACAGAGATCTTCCGATGATCGCCGGCTGTTCGTTCTTTTCCCGGGCTGATCCTGCTCGGCGCGGAAACGGGAGGGACTGCGCCCGACCGAATTCATGAGTTCACCATAGCGGTGCCCGTCGCAGCAAGAATGGCGCCGACCAAAATCTCGGTCGGACCGCTCTTGGCCAGGCAATCGAATGCGCCCGCCGCGCGCATGGCCTCATGAGTGGCGTCATCGGCATGCATCGTCAGTCCGATCACCTTGACTTGAGGCCAGTTCGCCACGATCTGCCTCGTGGCGACCATGCCGTCGAGCCGAGGCATGCTGACGTCCATGATGACGACGTGGGGCCGGAGGGTTCCGGCGAGCGTGACCGCTTCCTGCCCGTCGGCCGCCATGCCCGATCACCTCGATTCCCGATCGTTGGTTGAGAATCAAGGCGAGGGCCCTCGCGCACGATCTTGTGGTCGTCAGCCAGCAGTACCCGGATCGTGGGACGCGCCTGGTGCGAAGCCGGCCGCGGGCTGCGGCGGGTGGCCGATCCGCGCCGCTGCCCGGTGGGCTCGTGGCTGGCTGGCCGGGCCCGCGCCAGCCAGCTCTGTCCGGGGCTCATCCGGCAACGGCACGACCAGTCGAAAGCGAGCCCCGCCGCCGGGCTTGCCTTCCACTTCCATTCGCCCTCCCACGAAGGCCAGCCGCTCCCGGATGGCGAACAGGCCGAAGCCCGCGCTGGCGTTGCGGCCTTCCCTGGCCGGCGTGGGATCGATCCCGCGGCCCCGGTCGCTTACCAGAATCTCGAGCTGCCCGTCTTTTCCCACGCTCATCCGGATGCTGGCGCGCTTCACGCCGGCATGCTTGATCACGTTGAACAACAGTTCGCGCACCGATTGGAACAACAGGACCTTGACGTCGTGTTCCAGGGTCTCGGCGGGCGCGTTCGCGTCGACCCGGACCACCAGCCCGTGTTTTTCGTACATCCACCGGCCGAGCCATCTCAGTCCCGCCGCCAGGCCGTGTTCGTGCAACACCGTCGGGCTGAGCTCGTGACTCAGTCCGCGTGCGACATCATTCGACTCTCCGATCAGTTGTTCAATCCGCAGCAGATCGTCAGCGATTGCGCCGGCTTCCGGTCGTTCGCGCACGGCTTCGAGGCGCAACCGGGCCGCCACCAGCAATTGCTGCAGGTCATCATGGAGAATCTGCGCAATCCGCCGCCGCTCGCGCTCCTCCGACTGCGTTAACTCCGCCGCGAGGGCGCGCAATTGGGCGGTGCGTTCCCCGACCCGCACTTCCAGTCCGGCGTGGGCCGCCTGCAGCGCCTCTTCTGCCTGCTTCCGCCGGGTGATGTCCAGCATCGTCACCAGCGCCATCGGTTGGCCGCGCAACTGCAGCCGCAGGGTCGACACGAGGAACGTGCGATCCGACTCGCCGTCGGCCTCGGCAAAGGGAAGGGTGACCTCCACCTGTTGCTGGCTGCTGCCGGTCCGCACGGTGCTGACGATCGTGCCGCGCAAGGCGCAATGCCCGCAATGGGGCCCGAAGCCGCAGCCCCGCCGGTCTTCGGCCGCATGCAGGCAGCGCAACGCTTCGCCGGCGGAACGCCCGAAAAGGTCGGTGACGCTGCGGCCGGCGAACATCTCGGCCTGCTTGTTGGCCTTGTGCACCCGCCGTTCACCATCCACGAGCAGCATGATGAGCGGCGCATTTTCATAGATCGCGGCCAGTTCCTGCTCGCGCTCCCGGAGCGCCTGTTCCGCCTGCGCGTGGGCCTGGCGCAAGCGCAGCGCGCCGATGCCGTACTTCACGTCGGCGGCCAGCTCGGACAGCAATTGCACCTCCTCCGGCGTGAAAGGATCGGGCTCCTGGGAGTAGATGGTGAGCGCGCCGAAGGCTCGATCGCCGTCCATCAGCGGAACGACCAGGGAGGAGACGTAACCGCGCCGCAGCGCCTCTGCGCGCCACGGGGCGAAATTCAGATCCGTCTGCATGTTCTTGCAGGCGCTTGGTCTCCCGGTGCGGATCGCCGTGCCCGTGGGACCGCGGCCGCGTTCGGTATCCGCCCAGGTCACGTGCAGTTTCTCAAGATATCCTTCGTCAAAACCAGCCTGCGCCACCGCCTGGACAGTCTTTTCAGGATCGTCGCGGGCGAAGCCGATCCATACCAGGGAGTGTCCGCAATCCCGGACGATGATCTGGCAAACCTCGTTTAGGTACGCCGATTCGTCGGTGGCGCGCATCATGGCCTGGCTGCTGGCGCTGAGGGCCTTGAGGGTCCGATTGAGACGATGAAGCACTTCGTTCTGTCGCTCGAGCTCGCCCTTGTGGGCCTCGAGCTCGTGGAGCAGGCGCTGCGCATCCAATTCCGCCTGTTTGCGTTCGATGGCGTAGCGGATGGCCCGGGCGATTTGGGGGCCGTCCACCCGGCCCTTGACCAGATAATCCTGGACTCCCTGGTGAACCGCCCGGACGCCGAAGTCCTCATCCTCAATGGCGGTCAACACCACGATGGGCACTTGGGGGGCGGCGTTGCGCGCGCGAAGAAACGTGTCCGATCCGCTGCTGTCGGGCAGCGACAGGTCGAGCAAGAGCACGTCGAATGCCTCCTGGCGCAGCCACGCGAGGGCCTCTTCCAGGCGTTCCACCCAGGTGAACACGAAACGGCCCGGGCCGGCGTGATGAAGCATTTCCTGCAGCACGTCGGCGTCCGACGGGCTGTCCTCCGTGAGCAAAATTCTCGTGGGGACCAGACTCATGAATTCGCCCGCGGCACGACTGCCGGGGGCTCAGGGGGCGGTAGCTTGACGATCGTGAGCCAGAAACTCTCGATGGCTTTGATGACTTTCATGAACTGCCCGAAGTCCACCGGCTTGGCAATGTAGCAGTTGGCGTGAAGCGAATAGGCGTTCTGGAT
>DASRKV010000284.1:0-11188 GCA_035648795.1 Opitutaceae bacterium | reverse complement strand
TCCCCGCATCGTGAAGCTGAAGTCGCCGGAGATTCTCTCAAACGGACCCATCCCGGCGGGGCCGGCGAGCCGCATCAATTCCTGGTGGTACGGATCGAAATGAAGCCGGTAGCCAACGGAAAGTTTCGCCCGGGCGTCGCGACACGCCGCGATCATCGCATCGCAGTCCGCCACCGAGCAGGCCATGGGCTTCTCGGAGATCACATGCTTGCCGGCTTTCGCCGCGCGGATGGCGAACTCGGGGTGCAGGGCCGGCGGAGTCACGACGTAGACAACGTCAATCTCCGGATTGCCGGCGATCTGCTCCAGATTGCCATAGTCGTAGAGATTCTTCTTCGGCAGGTTGTACTGGCGCGCCCATTTTTCCGCCTTCCCGGGAGATCCGGTGATCACCCCGACCAAACGACACCGCCGGGTCAGTTGCAGCGCGGGCGCCAGTTGATGGGTGGCGTACGACCCCAGTCCAAGAAGCGCCACCCCCAATTGGCGAGACGTGGCCGGCGGTGGCGTCTGGCCGAACGCGTCGCGTGAAAGAAAACGGGCTCCGGCAACCGCGGCGGAACCGATCGATGCGAGGCGGATGAATTCCCGGCGGGATAGAGCGTTCGCCATAAGCCAGAACTTGTCCAACGCTGCCTCGATCGCAAGCGTGGGAAGCCGGTCACATCAGCGTCGAGACGAGACCGTAAATGCCGACGCTCAGCGCCGCGAGCGAATCGCCCGCAATCAGTCCGCCGCCAATCAGGGAGGTCGTGCTCATGTCCGCGGGAACCCCGCCCTCCGCCGACTTTCCCCGCCTCGCGTTGACCCAGGCCACCACGGTTTCGTACAGCGAGCCCAGCGTGCCTCCCCCCGCCCACCACCAGCAGGTGCTTAACTCAACGAAGCCGCCGAAACTTGACGCATACGGGCTCGGCATCAGGAACGCGTCGAACGCGAAATCAACCACCTTTCCAGTCGTCGAGGTTTTTGCCCAGTCGCGGTAGCGGTGAACGCGTTTTACGAGCTTGCGGATGACCTCCGTGCCGAACCCGATGAGGATGCCGAGCGTCAATGCTTTCATGATATGCGGCTGGTTGGTCGTGATCCCGCGAAGGGCGCCGACGAATTTGTAGGTCATTGCGCTCTGCCATTTCTGGGCGCCTTCGACATGGTGGCCGAACTGGTCGATCTTGAGCACCGGATAGGCGCCGAGGAAGACTTTCGCCAGCACGACCGCCAGCACCGCTCCCATCATGATTCCGATCACCTGGTAACGGAACTGAATGATCCGGTTGGTGCCCAGCCGCCAGCCGGTGGATCGATCCTGCTGCATGTCGCCGCCTTCGCTGCAGGAGATCAAAAGGATGGAGGCGCACATCAGGCCCGTTCCCGCATCGGTCAGCCCGATCGCCGCCAAGATAAACACGGTCATCACGAAGGCGCTGGAAATCGGATTCGAATCGGAGATGCCGAGTGAAATCCCGTTGACCAGGACGAATAGAAAAACCAGCCCGACGCAGACCAGCAAATATCGCGTCGGTTCGCCCAACACCGTATGCCCCACCACCACGACCGCGATGCCCCAGAACACCACCCAGGAAACCAGGCGGAAGACGTTGACGCGCTTCCAGTCTTCCACGGGTACGGCCGGCGGGGCCTTCTTGGCCGTCAACTTCTTGATAGCCTCAACGAGGATCAGGCAGATGTCCACGATCGCCGCGCCGAGGATTGTTCCGAGCGCGATGATAAAACCGATCTTGCGGAATGGCGCGCCGGCGTCGAGCCAGCCGATGCCAATCAGATAGGGTTTCAGCCCGTCGCCGATCAACGCCACCACCAACGCCGGGATGGCAATCCGGGCGCCGACAATCATCCCGGCACCGAAGGTCGAGGTGGTGATTGTGGAAACGCCGCCAGCTATCCGCTCAACGACTTCAGGCTTCAGCGACGCCAGCCGGCCCGAAACGGCCAGTCTCTCAAGGAACTCCGGCAGTTTTAGCGACGCCAGTCCTCCCAGATAGCCCGTCAGAATGCCTCCGCCGAGCTTGGCCACGGACTTTTTCAGCAGGTTCTTGTCCGTGAGCGCCCGAAGGATGTTCGCCACCGCCAGCCCGGAGGGAAACGAGAGCTGCATCCGGTCGACCAGGATCGGGGTGTAGACCATTCCGAGACCGACGCCGAACATGCCGATGCAGGTGTAATAGAGGATCAGTTGCCAGGCCGCCACCTCCGGGAGGCCCAGCCAGTAGCGCGCCTGGATCAACACCGCCATCCCGCACATGCCGGCGACCGAGGCCGCCATCGTCTGCATGTAGTTGGCGCCATGTTTGCCCGCCGGTCCGTACCCCAGCGTGACCGTGCTGCCCAGAATCCCCGCCAGTACCTGGCCTCCGATAAAGAAGCCGATGGAGAAATTCATGAACGCCGCCGAGATTCCGCCCAGCGGGCCGAGAACAAAGATCGCCACGCATCCGAGCAGGATGTGGTACGCGGGCGAATCGATCGGCGGAAGCAGGCGGCGGAGCGTGGACGGACGGCCGGAAACGGACATGCAGATTCAGACCTTGTGTCAGGCGATCACGGCATCGTCAGCCTCAGCGAGCGTCCTTCGATGGAAACGGCGGCGAGTTTTTTCCATGCCGCCGCAATGTCCTCCGGGATTTTCTCATTTGCAAGCACGCGGGCCAAAAGGAACTCGGCAACGCCGGGCAGCTTGTGCATCGGACAGCTCCCGACATAGAGCTGGTCGGGGACGAAGGCGAATCCCCCCGCTTGCTTCACAAACCGGCCAGACGCCTGGAGGATGAGCGGTCGTTTGATCCCCAGCATGTCCACGTCGAGTTCACCTTCGCTGCCAATCTGCAACACCCCGTCTGCGATGCGGAAGTTGGGAGTGCCGAATTGAATGAACCCGCCGGGTGCGGGAGGCGTCGCAGGAGGCGTCGCGGGTGCCGCCGCAGGTGGCACCGGGTGAGCCGCCGCGTGGGCCGTCGGGTGAACAGCCGGGTGAGCTGCCAGGTGAGCTGCCGCGGGAGCCGGTTTTTTGGCATCGGCGGCCTGGGGGGGTTCCGGCGTCGTTCCCGCCGTGATCCAAGAATTGAGTTCATCCTCGTTGACCTCCACCGAGACCCTCTCCGTGAAAAGCTGTTTCTTGCGCAGCCATTGTTTGCCATGGTCCAGATCCTGGGCGCCCTTGACATAGGTGACCGGCCCGGCCGGTTCGTCCTTCGTCTGCGGAGTCCCAACCTCCACCGGTTCCACGATCAAATAAGCCACCGCCAGCACCGCGCCCAGCAGGAGGCTCAGCAACGCGCCGAGAAACACTTCAAGCATGCTGGGGCCGTATTTGGCCCTCTCGATCTTGCGGGAAATCATGAGGATCTTTCGTTGTTGCGGCGGGGTTCTGCCGCTACGTCTTCGCGGGAGATGTCGAGGGGGCCGAAGGGCTCGGTCCGGCCGGCGCCGGCGCGGGGCCGCCGCCATCTTTGCCTCCGTCAGCCTTGCCCGGTTCCGGCTTGACCGGTTCCGGCTTGACCGGCTTCCGCCGGTAGTCGTTCTCGTAAAAACCACTGCCCTTGAAGATGATTCCGGCGCCTCGGCCGACGAGCCGCTTGACCTTGCCTTTTTGACCGCAGGTGCAGGTCTTGAGCGGCGCGTCTTTCATTGATTGGAACACTTCGAACGTTTTGCCACATTTCTGGCAGCTATACTCGTAGGTCGGCATGAATGAATCGCCCGTTTTATGGAGAACGCGGCCCGCCTTTGCGAGACTCTTCTAGCATCCGAAAAGACGTCGCGTAGAAGGTGAACGCCGCCGCCAGACCCACGAATAGAGTGATGGGCATGAGCGGATAACCGACGGCAACGAATCCGAGCAACGCCAGCGTTGGCACAAAAAAACCCCCGCGACAGGACTCCAGCATCCCCGCCAGTTCAGCGAGCCGGAAAGCGGCCCGGAAGCTCTGCCCTCTCTGGTACTGGTAGATCCCGGCCGCCGTCAGCGGCGCGGCCAGCAGCAGCCCGGGGATCAGCGGAAGATAGCGCAGCGGCCCGATCACCAGCGAACGCAACGGCCAGGACAAAATCCAGCCCGCGCAGATGGGCGCCAGCCCCAGGACAACAAAGATGACAAACGCCACCACGCCGCCGGCAAACAGGCGCCGCCAGCCGCGCCATGATGGCAGTTCAGGCTTCTGGCCGCGCCCCGCCTGCTCGATCAGCGCGTAGAGAACACCGAAAGCCAGAAAGTGCGCCACCGGAACCATCATCAGCAATCCGCCGATCAGGCATTTCAACACCGCAGACTGATTGGAGAATAAGCGTTTGCAAACCCGTTCAAGCGTAGGCATTGCGTGGAGAATAAGCCGGGCAGCCTAGGAAACCGTCCATGGAGTTCACAACCAAATTTGCCGGTCTGGTCGCGCGGGTCGAGCGGGGGATTGATGGTGGACTCCCCGCGGCGGACGCCGCCCCGGGCCGACTCCACGGGGCCATGCGCTATTCCCTGGAAGCGGGGGGCAAACGAGTGCGTCCCGTGCTGGTGCTGGCGGCCGCGGAGCTGTTCGATCCCGCGGGGCGGGTTGATCCCATCCCGGCCGCGGTGGCGGTTGAATGCATCCACACCTACTCCCTGATTCACGACGATCTGCCGTGCATGGACAACGATGATTTACGGCGGGGCCGCCCGACCTGCCACCGGGCGTTTGACGAACCGACCGCACTGCTCGCAGGCGATGCGCTCCTCACCCAGGCGTTTTTCCTGCTCAACGACGCCTACGCTTCCCAGCCGTCGCTGGCGGTTGCGTTGGGCCGGGAACTCGCAGATGCGGCGGGCAGCCGCCAATTGGTGGGCGGCCAGATGCTCGATCTGTTGGGTGAGAAATCGGCCGCCGTGACTGACGCCATGCTCCAGCAGATCCACGCCGGCAAGACTGCCGCCATGATTCGTGCGTCTCTCGTGTTGGGCGGGTTGATCGGCGGAGCACCGCCGGCAGCGATCAAGACCCTGCGCGCCGTGGGCACCAGCCTCGGGATGGCTTTCCAGATCAGGGACGATATCCTCGACGCAACGAGTGACGCGCCGACACTGGGCAAGACTCCCGGCAAGGACGCGAAAGCTGGAAAGGCGACTTTTGTGACGCTCCACGGGTTGGAGGCCTCGCGTCAGACGGCGGAAGAGCAGTCAGCCGCGGCTTCGCGGGCACTCCGGTCTCTGCCGGGCGACACGTCGTTTCTCCTGGATCTCGTGCAATACCTTACGACCCGGACACACTAGCCCGGGCTTTGTGTCCTCCGGTCCAAGCGCGAAGCAGAACCCGAAAAATCGGCGAGCTGCTGCTAGGGTACGTCCCGGCAAAGTCTGGGGATTAGCCCTCATAGTCCGCCAGGATATTGCCGCTATGCTGTTATCACTACGCGCATTGTCTCTGTTCCAGAGAGCAGCCCGCCTCGGATCTACGCCAACTTCCCATGCATACCGATCTTCCGAATAAGAACCGCCGGATTCTCATCATCGACGACAACCGGGCGATTCATGAGGATTTCCGGAAGATCCTTATGCCCAAAATATCCGTCGATCTTCTCGCGCAGGCGGAAGCGGACATTTTTGGCGACCCCTCCACCAACACCCCCAAGTCAGCCGCCTTCAATCTGGAGTCCGCCTACCAGGGTCAGGAAGGCGTGGAACTGGCCCGCAAAGCCGCCGCTTCCGGCCAGCCCTTCGCTCTGGCCTTCGTCGACATGCGCATGCCGCCAGGCTGGGACGGCGTCGAAACGACCCTCAAACTCTGGGAGGTCGAGCCCGACCTGCAGATCGTGATTTGCAGCGCCTATTCGGATTATTCGTGGGAAGATTTGGTCAGGAAGATCGGCCAGTCGGATCGCCTCGTGATTCTGAAGAAGCCGTTCGACAACGTTGAAGTGCTGCAGCTCAGCCTGGCTCTCACGGAAAAATGGCATCTGCTCCAGCAGTCCCGGTTGCAACTGGAGACGCTGCAACGCCTGGTCGCAGAACGCACCGCGGAGTTGCGCGCGGAAATCGCCGTCCGCAAACACGCCGAGGAGGAGGCGCACGAAGCGCAGCAGGCGGCCGAGGCGGCCAGCCGGTCGAAGAGCGCGTTCCTTGCCAACATGAGCCACGAAATCCGCACGCCGATGAATGGGATTCTCGGCATGGCGAATCTGCTGTTGGAAACCGGGTTGAGCAGCGAGCAGCGTGACTTCGCCGAGATTCTGCGCAACAGCAGCGAGACGCTGATGGGGATTCTCAACAACATCCTCGACTTCTCCAAGATCGAGGCCGACCGGCTGACGTTGGAGACGACGGAATTTGATCTTTGGGAGGTGGTCGAGAGCGCGATCGAACTTCACGCCGAGCGCGCCGCGCAGAAGAAGCTGGAACTGATCACGCAGGTCGGGGAGGAAGTGCCGGCCCTGTTGCGCGGCGATCCGGCTCGCCTGCGCCAGGTGCTGCTCAACCTGGTCGGCAATGCCATCAAATTCACTTCCCGCGGCGAGGTGTTCCTCGACGTTTCGATAGACCGGCAGGACGACGCGACCGCGGACGTGCGTTTCGAGGTTCATGATACCGGGATCGGCATCGCGGCCGGCGTGCTGCCCCACCTTTTCCAGCCTTTTACCCAGGCGGACGAGTCCACCACCCGGCGCTACGGCGGGACCGGACTGGGCCTCGCCATTTCCCGCCGGATCGTCGAAGCCATGGGCGGCAGCGTCAACGTTCGCAGCACGGCCGGGCAAGGTTCGGTTTTCTTTTTCACGGTTTCGTTCCTCAAGCAAGCGGCGGCCGAAACCTGCGACGGCGCCGAGCGCGCGAGCTTGAAGGGATTGCGGGCCCTGGTCGTCGACGACAACGACACCAATCGCCAGGTGCTGCACCACCAGCTCAACCGCTGGTGCGTCGGCAACCTGGCGGTCGCTGACGGTCCCGCCGCGTTGGAGGCGCTGCGCGCGGCGGACGCCTCCGGCGATGCCTATGACGTGGTCCTGCTCGACATGCAGATGCCCGAAATGGACGGACTCATGGTGGCGGAGGCCATCAAGATCGCAAAATTGTCCCGGCAGCCACGACTGGTCATGCTGACCTCGATGGGCGACCGGCTGAACGCAGCGGAGCGAACCCGCCACGGACTGGACGCCTGCCTGGTCAAACCGGTCAAGCATTCGCACCTGATCCACTGCCTCGCTTCCGTGGGGTGCGGGACGCGCCGGGACGCCAGTCGGTCGACGGAAAGCAACCGCCGCCCCAATCTGCCGACCGCGTCGCCCGAGCCGGCGCCCACGCTTTTTGTCACCGGGTCCGAGTCGGTCGCCATTCTCGTGGCCGAGGACAACGCCGTAAATCAAAAGGTTGCACAGCTCCAATTAAAGAAACTGGGCTTGTCCGCGGATATGGTCAGCGACGGGCGCCAGGCGCTGCGGGCCTTGCGCCAGAAGCCCTACCGCGTCGTGCTCATGGATTGCCAGATGCCGCACCTGGATGGCTTTGAGGCGACCCGGCTTATTCGGGCAGACGAGGCGGCGGGCAAGGCAACCTGGCCCGTGCCGCTGCATATCATCGCCATGACCGCCAGCGCGATGCAGGGTGACCGCGAAGCCTGCCTCGCCGCCGGCATGAACGATTACATTTCCAAGCCCGTGGCGCTGCCCGAACTCATCACCGCGCTCAGCCGGCAGATCAGCGGCCACCCGTTGGCCGAGCTCGCACCGAACAATGTTGTGCCGATGGCCATCTGACGCGGGATGCTCTGCCCTGTGATCTTTGGCCTAAGTTGGGTTGCCGTCCGATCTGACCTCCTGCCGGCGATCCTGCCCACGGCGTTTGATCATGCCTCCGGGTTCCTGCTGATCGTCTTCCTCGCAGTCGTCGGTGCCGCCGCGTGCCTCCTCGGGGCGCATTCCCGCCGCCGGCGCGCCCGTCAGTTCGCCGCGCGGATTGCCGAACTGGAACAGAACGCGCGCACCGCCGCCGAGCTGGCTGGAGCCCGGCAAATGCTGCTGGAGGCCTCCCGCGTCGCGGGAATGGGGGAAATGGCCACCGGCGTGCTCCACAACGTCGGCAACCTCCTCAACAGCGTCAACGTTTCGGTCAACGTGCTCGCCGAAAGCCTGCATCGTTCGCGCGTCGGCAGCGTGGCCAGGTTGAGCGCGCTGTTGCATGAGCATGCCGGGGACCTCGGTGCGTTTCTGACCGCGGACGCCCGGGGGCAGCGCATTTTGCCCTACCTCGACACGCTGGCGGACCACCTGGCCGGTGAGCAGCAACGCCTGCTCGCCGAACTGGAATCGCTGCGGGGCAATGTCCATCTGATCAAGGACATCGTCAGCATCCAGCAGAACTACGCAAAGGTGATCGGCGTCGTTGAATTGCTCGCCCCCGCCGATTTGTTCGAGGACGCCTTGCGCGTGAATGCCGCTGCGCTCAGCCGGCAAGACATCGAAATGGTCCGCGAGTTCAAACCGACGGCGTCCGTCCGGGTGGAGCGTCATAAGGTCCTCCAGATCCTGCTCAATGTCCTCCGCAACGCGACCTATGCCCTCGACGAAGGCCCGCAGGCGGCGCGGCGTCTGGTCCTGCGGATCGAACCGGCCGGCGGGATGGTCCGCTTCATCATCAGTGACAACGGCGTCGGCATTCCGCCGGAGAATATTAGCCGGATCTTTTCCTACGGCTTCACGACGCGCAAGGCCGGCCACGGTTTCGGTTTGCACTCCAGTGCGCTGGCGGCGCAGGAGATGAACGGCACGCTCAAGGCACAGAGTGACGGCCCCGGCCGGGGCGCGACCTTCATTCTGGAACTTCCCTCCGCCCCGAAGGAGCCGGCCCCCGCGGTCGCCGCCGCCGCGCCTGCGCTGCACCGGTGAAAGATCGCGGCCGGAATGGCGCCGCCAGCCGCGGAAAATCCCGTCAAACCCCGGAGGCGCGGTCAGAAGACCTCGCCCTGCACGTCAAGTCGTCGGTCTGATCGCTGTCGGAGGCCGGGGTGCCCGATCCCGCCAGATCGGCCGAACTCCCGGCGCCGGCCTGAGACCGGCGCCACGGGTCGCCACGGTGCTACTTCGTCACCTCAATGGCGAGACACTGGCAGCCGCGGAAGTCAGTCTTGCCCGAGCCAAGCAGCGGAATGTGCTCCACGCGCCGGATGATCTTCGGGATCCACAGATTGGGCAGGCCCGCCTTGAACAGCCGCTCGCGCAGATCGTCGCCGTTCATCTCGATGGCGGTCAGCAGCACGATGGCTTCCCCTTTTGTCGTGTCCGGCACCCCGACCACCACGATTTTCGGCCCGTCGCCTTGATCAATCTGGTAAACGTCCAGGATCTTCTGCTCCACCGTGCCATGCGGCACCATTTCGCCGCCGACCTTGGAAAACCGCGAAACCCGGCCCTCGATGTAGAGAAAGCCCTCCTCGTCGAAGCGCCCCAGATCGCCGGTGACAAACCAGCCGTCCCGGAGTGCAGCCCGCGTCTTCTGCTCGTCCCGCAGGTAGCCGCTGAAGATATTCGCGCCGCGGAACCAGACGATGCCGGTCGACGTCAGCGGCAGTTCCTCCCCGGTATCGGTATCCACAATCCGGGCGGTCATGCCCGGCAGCATCCGGCCCACGGAGCCCAAACGATGGCCGCGGTGGGCGTCCACCCCGCGCATCTTCTTCAACGGTTCCGGCAGATTCACGTTGGTCACGGGCGTCGTTTCGGTGAGCCCGTAACCCTGCAGCAGCTCGATGCCGAACCGCTCCTTGAAGGCATCGTGGAGCTCCACCGGCATCTTCTCCGCGCCGGAAACCGCGAAGCGCAACGAACGCAACTCCCGCCGTTCGGCCTTCTTCAGCAGCGGCCGCAGAAAGGTGGGCGCACCCACCAGCACGGTCACGCGCTGCGCGGCGATCACCTCGGCCATCTTGCGGGTATCCAACGGGCTTGGGATGGTGACGATCTGGCAGCCGCGGAGCAGCGGATACCACAG
Source organism: Opitutaceae bacterium (assembly GCA_035648795.1). GTDB lineage: Bacteria > Verrucomicrobiota > Verrucomicrobiia > Opitutales > Opitutaceae > Fen-1467. The sequence continues at coordinate 1,224 of DASRKV010000284.1, read as the reverse complement.
GGTGGCGGTGAATCCCATGCTGTGGAATATCGGCAGGCAGGCCATCAGAGATTCCTCCTTCGGCAGAATCCCGGTCGCGGTGATCTGCGCGCAGTTGCCGAGGATGTTGCGGTGGGAGAGTGGCACGCCCTTGGGTTCGCCCGCCGTGCCGCTGGTGAACAGGAGGCCGACTTCTTCCCGGCCGCCCTCGTGTGGCAACCCGAGAAGGTTCGCGAGCAGTTTGCCCGGAAGCAGCCACGCCAGGACGAGCCATTTGACGATCGCCGGCTTGCCGCAGGCCAGAATCTCGTACCGCAGGTCCAGCGTCCGTTCCGGCCACGGGAAATTGGGGACCTTCTTCTGCACCGCCTCCGCGGTCAGAACCGTCGTCACTTCACCGAGACGCAGGCTGGCTTCGATGGCGGGGCGGCCCGCCGTGTAGTTAAGATTGACCGGGATCTTGCCGGCCAGCAGCACGGCCAGATTCGCCACGCAGCAGCCGGCGCTCGGCGGCAGGACGATGCCGACCCGGCGATCAGGAATGGTCGCGGCGATCCGGCGCGACAAAGCCGCCGATACCGCCAGCAGCATGCCGGCCTTGACCACGCTCGGAGCGGCCGTGCAGTCGACCACCTGGGTTTCCCAAGGCCGGCGGGCCAGCGACCGGACGCATTCGCGGCCAAGATGCCCCTGCAACTCCGGCCGTTCGCTGAACGCAATCTCGCCGAGATCCAGCAATGCCTTCCGCACGGTGATCGTGTCGACCCGCTCGCCCGGCAGCGGAGAGCCGATCAGAACCGTCACGGGACAGGGCAGACGATGGTGATGCTGCTTCCAAAAGTACTTCTGCCCGGAAAAGGAAAACATCCGGCTCCACAGCCGATCCAGGAAGACCGGCACCACCGGCACTTTGGCCGCGTGGGCGATCGACTCGAAATCCTTGCGGATCTCCATCACCACGCCCGACCGGCTGATCTGCACTTCGGGGAACACGCAGACCCACTCCCCCGCCCTTAGCCGGTCGGCCGCCTGTTTCGACGCGGCCCGCGCCCGGCGGGAGCCCACCACCCGCACTCCCGTCGCCCGCAAGGCCAGCCGCAACCAGCCCGGCGGTCGGGCGCCGGTGAACGCCACAAACCAGGTCCGGCGGGGAAGGACCACCTGGAGGATCAAGGCATCGATGTAGGAAACATGATTGCAGATGACCAGCGCGCCACCCGTCGCCGGCAGGTTCTCCGCGCCCTG
>DASRKV010000283.1:0-2929 GCA_035648795.1 Opitutaceae bacterium | reverse complement strand
AGATTGTTCGCGGAACGGCGGGTGAGAATCGCCCCGGTCACAGGAGTCCCACCTGGGACGAAACCCTCAATCCGCCTTTCTATCGCCGAAGATCTTTTCGCTGTGGCGGTCGAGATCGGCCAGGCTGCCCGCACAGGTGGCGCTGCCCACCCGGTCAACCAGCTCGGCAGCCCAAGCCTCCTCCTCGACCTGCTCGGCGATAAACCAGTGCATGAGCACCTGGGCCGGATAATCCTTGTCGGCCACGGCTGCCTCGTAGACGGAATTGATCCCATGGGTGTTGGCCCGCTCCATCGTCTGCGCCCATTGCGCCACCTGGAGCAGGGTGGCGAAATCCTGTTTGGGTCGGGGCAACTCCGCCAGATCGGGCGCCAGCCCGCGATCGATCAGGTGGTCGATGACCTTCCTGGCGTGTTCCCGCTCTTCGCCGGCCTGCTGGGCAAAGAAACCGGCGAAGCCCTTGAAGTTTTGAGTGGCGCACCAGATCGACATGGCCTGGTAGGCGTGGGCGGCACCCAGTTCCTGGTTCAACTGGCGCTGTAATTGGGCGCCCACTTTGGACGGTATATTGGAGGTGGGCATGGTGTTCTGAAGTTCTGTGTATTGATCTTTGCATGGTTTGACCGGAATCGCAACGGCCCGGCGAGAGAGAATCATCCATGAGCCGGCAGGCGGACGCCAACCAGCCGCCGCCGGCGAACCTTCAGTTTCCCGCGCCGATTGGAAACTGTTTAGTAGCTCATGCGGTCGAGCTTCACCTTGCCGCGGAAGATCCAGTAGATGCTGGCGCTATACGCGAGCACCACCGGAATGCCGAGCAGCGCGATGGTCAGCATGATGCCGAGCGTCTTCTCCGAGGAGGCGGCGTTAAACGCCGTGAGGCTGTGCGCCGGCTCGGTGTGGCAGAAAACAAGGTTCGGATACATCCCGAGGCCGAAGATCGCCATCAGACCCGCCATGGCTCCGCATGACGACACGAAGGCAAAAAACTCCCGCCTGTGGCTGACCTCCCGCGGAATGTTGGCAATGGCCAGCACCACGGCCACCGCCACCGCGAAAAACCACGGCTCCCGCCGGAAGGCTTCCGTGATGTGCGGCACGTAGAGCAGCGTCGCCAGCGTCAGGATCACGTAGCAGAGAATGAACGCGATGATCAGCGGATTCACCCACCGCCGCACCCTCGCCTGCAATTCGCCCTCGGTCTTGAGCACCAGGTAGATCGCGCCGTGCATGGCAAACAGCGCCACCGTTGTCGCGCCCATCAGCAACGCGTAGGGATTCAGGAGTCCCAGGAAGCTGCCGGCGAACTCGCCGCGGGCGTCGAGCGGCACGCCCCACGCGAGGTTGCCCATGGCCACCCCGATCAGGAGCGTGGAGACAAAGCTGCCGCCCGCGAAGCCCGCGTCCCAGCAGGCCCGTGCGTCTGGCCGTGCGTCTCGTCCACCCAGCCGAAGAGGTTGCAGCGGCGCCTGCGGCGTCGTCTGCCACAGGCCCTCAAACGCCGCAAACTTCGCCGGCTGGTTCCGCACCACGCCCCGCGCGCTCCCATCCGCCGTCACGAGCGAGAGAATCGCGGCGACGCCCGCGAGCCCGAGTCCGGTCTTCACCGAGGCGAGCGCGAAATCCCGGTGGCGCCGGTGCAGCAGATACCACGCGCCGACGCTGACCATCAGCCAGGCCCCGGCCTGCCAGGCACCAGCGAGAGTGTGGCCCCAGCCGGTCCATCGACGACGGATTGAACACCATCGCCCAGAAATCCGTGATCTCCGCCCGCGCATTCAGGCCCTGTCCCACGATGTGAAAGCCGGCCGGCGTCTGCATCCACGAGTTTGCCACGACGATCCAGATCGCGCTGAAGTGCGCGCCCAGCGCAACCATGCAGGTGGAGAAGAAATGCACCCTCGGTCCCACCTTGTCCCACCCGAACAGCAACACGGCGAGGAAGCCGGACTCGAGGAAAAACGCGAAAATGCCCTCAGCCGCGAGGAGCAGGAGGCCACCGGCGTGACCGAGGACTATGTCCGCCTCTCCGTCGGCCTCGAGGATGTGCGCGACATCAAAGCCGACATCGACCAGGCCCTGCGCCTGGCCGTGGGCTAGAGCGGTTTAAATTGAACTGTGGCCGAGCACGCGAACGTAGCTGCGAGCGCCAGCGAGCGGATGGTTTGTCCACTCGCTGGCGCTCGCGGCTACACTTTTACTGAAACCGCTCTAAGCGATCCTGCGGCGGAGCAAACCGCCGCATTGAAGCGGTGGCCCTCTCGGGACATTCTGGAGGGCCACCTTGCTTTTCCTGCGTGCGCTCGAGAAGAGGCTGGCGTTTTCGTGGTGGAGGCGTTTCAGCGCCATCCTGAATGCCGTGCCGCGGACTGCACGCGAGTCATCCGAGTCCAGGCGCTTTTGACCCGAGCAAGCCGACCGGGAGCGGAGCGTTGGGGCGGACCGGCCCGACGGACGCATGCTCCCATTCGTTCCTGGCGGCAAATCGGGGCGCCAGCGCCGCATACGTTTCGCGGAGACATTCCTCCGTGGCGGCCCATTCCAGGCAGCCGTCGGTGATCGAGACTCCGTAACGCAACTTGCGCGCCGGGGCCGGCCAAGGCTGCTTTCCCCCGACCAGGTTGCTCTCCAGCATCATGCCGACGATCGCGCGATTGCCGGCGGCGATCTGACTGACCACCTCGCGCAGGATTTCGGGCTGTCGTTCCGGCCGGCGCCCGGAGTTGTCGTGGCTGCAGTCGATCACGATACTTTGGGACAGGCCGACGTGTTCGAGCCTCGCCTTGACGGCGGCAACGTGCGACGCCGAATAATTAGGCCCGTCCGAGCCGCCGCGCAGCACGACGTGGCAATCGGGATTCCCGCTGCTGTGAACCGCGGCGCCCTGCCCGGCGGCGGTGAGCCCGAAAAAAGTGTGCGGGCGGGCGGC
>DASRKV010000282.1:0-6377 GCA_035648795.1 Opitutaceae bacterium | reverse complement strand
CCCGGGCAGGCCCCCGACCAACAACAGGAGCCACCGCCGGAGGCCGAAGCCGAGCGCGATACCGAGGGGCAAAAAGGTCAGGAGGTTGGTGGGACGGTCCAGCACCGCGACCGAAACCATCGTGCCCGCCAAAAGCGCCAGGCAGGGCTGTTCCCGGCTCTTCCATGCGCAAAGAACCGCGGCGGTCACCCAAGCCAGGGCCGGCACGTCGCTCATCACCTGCAACGACATCAAAATGTACAGCGGGCTCGCGGCCAGCAGCATCACCCCAAGCCAGGCCCAGCCCGGCTCCAATCCGAATTCGCGTCCCAGGAGATACACCAGCCAGAGGCCGAACAATGCGTGGAGGATAATGGTGATCGTGGGAACCAGACTCCATCCCACGACGTGGGCCACGGCCATGATCACCAGCGGCAAGCCCATGGGGTAGGTTGGAACCATGTTGCGGTGATCCCCCTTGGGCGTGAAGCCCAGCGGAACGTAGGCAAACGCGGATACCGTGTCCGGATTCAAGCCGGGCACCTGGCGCATGGGTGTGATCAGGCTCCCGTGATCAAGCAGGCGGGCGTTGTTCATGTATCCGGATGAATCCGCGCCGCCGGCGTAGGCGGCGGAGTAGCGTGCCAGCATCAAGCCATAGAGGGTGAAGGCGAGTAGCGGCAGCCAGAGGGCCCAGCGAATGCGGGAAAACGCCGCATCGCGCGGCCAGGTATGAGTAAACGGCAAATTCATTTTCGCATCAGGGCAACCCGGCGTCGTTTGTTCGGTTTCCGCGGATTAGATCAACCTATTTCTTTGTTTTGACGCGCCGGAGCGTCTGCTCTGATGGGAAATCGTAACAACTCAAGGTTCCTGGACCGCGAGGCGCGGATCATAAACGGCAAAAGCCAGCGTGCGCGCTTCCGGCCCGGAGCGCTCCAGCACGGCGGGCGAATCCGTCACCATGTCCAGGAGCGCGTGCCCTTCCGTGAGCCGGCAGGAGAATCGGGCGCGGGTGTAATTGCGGCTCACCGTGCCGCGCCAAAGTTCCTGGCCGTCCTGGCGGATGATCACGATCCGCGGCGTCAGGCTGCGCAGCGTGAAATCGGCGAGCAGAAGCTGCGATGCGTGGGGCCACGTCTCGAGGTTCAGGCGGGTGGATCCCCGACTCCACGACCACGTGTGGCGCGGACTGCGTTCACCCGCCATCCAGTCTTGGTCGGTTCCGCTGAGCCGGGCGACGCCGGCGGCACGAATCGCCGCCATGTCCGAGGGAGGATCCGGCGGATAGAACGCGCTGAGAATCCCTGTGACCACGGCGAGATTTCCGGCCAGCAGCCAGGCGGCCGGCGCACGGCAGCGTCGGGCGAAGATGTTGAAAGCAAACGTGAGGGGCAGCAATTGGCGCGTTACGCCCCCGGCGGCGCCCATCCACATGGCATCATCCAGGAAACACATCAGGACGACAGAGGCGATGCCGAGTCGCCACCACGGCTCGCCCTCGCGCCAGTAGTGGAGGAAAAACGCGGCTTGTACGGTGAGGGCGAACAGGGCGGCGAGACCGATCCACGCCAGCCCGAGGTCCTGACCCTGAAGAACGGCGGTCAGGCTTTCCAGCCATGTGTTCAGCATTGCGCCAAACGGCCAGGCGAGATGGGTGGAGATCTGCCTGACCGAACCGAGATGCCAACCGACGCCGACCAGCGAGACGGCGAAAAGAGCGAGGACTGGCAGCCAGCGTCGCAGATTGGGCCGGGAAAACCACGGAGTGCTGCCCAACGCGGGCAAGGCGACCAGCGCGGCGCCCCGACCGATGGCAGCCACGCCCAGCAAGCCGGCGGCCCAGCCGTGACGCCGGCGTTCAAGGGCCAGCATCGCCCCGGCGAGCAGGGCCAGCGCGATCAGATCGGTCAAGGCGAACCGGATGCTGCCGATTGCGCCGGCCGAGAGCAGGACACCGACCCGCGCGAGCCAGTCGCGCCAGTTGTTCCCGGGAAGCAGCCGCCATAACAATCCGGCCAGGACCAGCCATGCGGCCAGATTGAAAAACAAATAGACCCGGAGAACCGAAGCCGGCTGGTCGATCGGCAGGTGCCACAAGCAGGCTGGCTGCGCGCCGGGCTGGCTGGAAACAGCCGCCGGGGGAGCTGGGGCATCATTGGAATCGCGGCGCCAGATCTCTACTTCGGAGCGCACGTTGCCGACCTGGGTCCACCGTCCGGGCAGGTGTTCGTCCAGGGCGGCTTCGGTTTCGAACGGGAAAAGCGCGGCGTAGAGCGGACGGCGGCTGTCGTGCAGGGCGGCGAGCAGGCGCGGACGGTCGTCCGCGTTGCAGACGTCCCAGCGCACGAAGGTGAAATCGGTATAATACGTGAGGGTGCCGCTCATCTGCATGGCCATGATCACCGCGTTGCCCGGCAGGTTGGCCCGCAGCCATGCAGCGGTTTCGGGATAGACCTCGCTGTCGCGTCCGATCTCCAGAGCCCGGAGTCTTTTGTTCCAGAGAGCGGAATTGGCGATGACCACGATCAGCGCGAAGACGAATACTCCCGACCGCTGGAGCGGCCAACGCCGGCCGGCGCCGGCCTGCCTCGCCACCAGCAGGCCGCCGACGACGAGGGGCGGGACCGCAGGCAGGAGGAAGCGCAGGTACCACCACGTCTGGTGCGTGCAATCGTAGGCCGAATAGAAGGCTGCATAAACCAGGACCCACACGCCGAGCAGGGCAGCTTGGCGCGGCATCGTGCGCGCGAGCCAGGGCAGGCCCAGAACCAGCAACACCACCGGCGTAAACAATGCGGGCAGCCAGCGCGCGTAATGCCACCACGTGATCCCGATCCATTCGGGGCCGAATAACCACGCCAAGTTGCCGTAGCCCGTGGTGAAAAGCCGGCCGTAGAGGGACAGACTATAGAAACAGAAAAAGATCCCGCCCGGAAGCCCGCCGGCGATCAACAGAAGCCAGCGGCGCGGCGACAGGCCGAGGGCCACGGCGATGGGAGCGAAGATGAGGACGTTGCCGGGGCGGATGAGGACCGCCATGGCCGTTGCGGCGCCGGCTGCGAGCGCCCACGCCGCCCGCTCCCGGCTGCGCCACGCGGCCAGGACGGCGCCCGACGTCCAGACGAGCGCCGGCAGGTCGCTCATCATTTGCAGCGAATAATGCAGGTAGAGTGGACTGGCGGCGATGATGGTCGCGCCGAGCACCGCGCCGCGGCGCGAAAGTCCCATGGTGCGGGCGAGCCCATAGGTGAGCAGCAGACCGAGCAGGGCATGCGCGCACAGCACCACGTCGCCGGCATGGTCCCAGCCGATGAGCTGAGCGGCCGCCGCCACCAGCAGCGGCAGCCCGGCCGGATAAGTTGGCACCATGCCGTGCCCGTCGGGGGCCGGGACGAAACCGAGCGGGACGAAGAGAACGCCCCGCCGTTCTTCGGGCGTGAAGCCGGACAAAACGCGTGGCGTCGCATGCAGGTGGCCGGCGGCAAGCAGGCGGGCGTGGTTCATGTAGCCCGAGGCGTCCGAGCCGGCCGCATAGGTTCCGACGTGCCGCGCGAGCAAGACGGCGTAGGCCACCAACGCCAGCGCCGCGAGCAGGACGCCGGGGCGCCTCCACCACGTTGGCGCGGGGCAACCGGACGCGGTGTCGGGATATTTCATGGGGACGTTTTCACGCCGGCGGGCGGCACCGTCAGCCTGATCTGCAGGTCTTGCAGTTTGAAGAAAAACAGGCGGTCGTCCGGCGGTTCGGAAGCCGCCGGCGGTTGCGTGGTCCGGAAACTGACGCGGGTCGCGCCGGGCGGGAGCAGGAATCTGGACGGGCGAACCGGCCGGGCCGATCCGCTCACGGGGCCGGACCAGAGGCGGGCCTGCCGGACTTCGATTTGCAGTTCCCGCAGGATGACGCTCTGCACGACGAACGACAATTCGGCCTCCAATGGCTCCCGGGTTGGATTGGTGATGAGCACGTCCGCCGGTTGTTGCGTGGCCCAGCGCCAGCCCTCCTTTTCGTTCCATTCAAGGTCCGACCAGCCCTGGTCAAAACGGACGCTGACGGCGGGGGACGGAAATGGCGGGTTCACGACCCGGTATTCCGCCGGCGGCGGCGGAGTCGCCCCATTTGGGCCCAGATCGTGATAAAAACGGTAGATGCCGAACGGCACAAAACAGTTCCCGAGCAAAAACCAGGCAAACCACGCCCGGCCGGGGCGCATGGCGAGCAGCAGATTGAACGCCAGCGTGATGGGCAGGGCATGGCGCGTGATGGTGAAATGGTTTTCCCACGAGGGATAACCGATGCAGAGGAAGAATAGCACGAAAAGCGCGGCGACGCGCCAGAGGCGGTTGTTCCATGCGCGGTGCGTGCAGACATACAGACATTGCGTCAGCAGGGCGACGATGGTCAGCAGGGCATGCAGCTCGCGGCTTTCGTAGAGGGCAAGATACCAGCGATGCCAGCGGATGTGGTCCTGCGCCGTGGCGACGCTGAATTCGCCGAGTTTGGCCATGATGCCGCGCAACGGCCAGTCAAGGTTGTCGCCACTGACGGTCGCCGCCATCCGCAATCGCCAGGCCGCATAGGCAAACCAGAGCGCCATCGGCACGGTGGCGATGAGGCCGAGGCGCAGGTTTTGTCTCAGCCGGGTCGATGCAGTTGGCTGTGGGGCGGGATGGCCGGATCCCGCCGTTTTACTTTCTCGCCAGGACGGTTTGAATTCCCAGAGCCCCGCCAGCCCAAGCAGACTCGTTTCACGCGTCAGCGCGGCCAGGGCCAACACGCCCGCCCCACCGCTGCCGCCGACCAGCACGGCCAGCGTCATCAGGACGAAGCCGGGGAAGTCGGCGAGCGACGCCCACATCGACGCGATGACTCCGCAGGTCAGCAGCATGGCGGCGAATCCGGCGAGCCCCGCCCATCCGTAGGGGCGGAAAACCACCGTCATCATCACCGCGAAGCCGAGCCAGAAGACGAAATTGAGCGCGGCATAGACGTTCAGAATCCAGAACGGGCGGCCCAGGCCACCCAGCCAGGCGAGCCAGGGGAGGAGGATGCGGCGCGCGCGGTAGGGCGGATTATCGATCGCCGTCTTGATCTGCGGATCGCGCAGGAGCGGATCGAGGGCGATCTGGGCGTATTGTTGGCCGTCGAAACCCAGGCGGTGCAGAGGATAGGGGTCGATGTATTTGGGCGTGGCCTGATAAACCGCGAGCCCGCGGCGGTTGAATTCGCTGCCGATGATGATCAGGCGGGTGAGACCGTAGGCCGGCGAATAGATGCGCCCATAGATGCTCAAAAGGACGGCCAGCGCCGCCGCACCCACCAGCACAAACGGCCAAAGGGCCGGGCGGGCGAAGGCGCGTTTTTGGATTTCCTGCACCATGGCAACTAATGAGTCTTGCGGAATGAAGTGACGTTGGTGGAGCGCGTTGTCACCAACGCGCCCAAGGCGTCTTGAGGACAAGCCGCACCACCTCTGCCTGTCACTACATTAAGTAAACCTCAGTAATGAAAAGCGGTTGAGCAGTGGCTAACCAAGCGGGGCAAGGCTACTCCAGCGTCACCCGATGGCGTCCCGGCGACTCGATGGCGAGGGCGAGATGCCAGGTATCCGCGGGCAGCCAATCGGCAATTCGATCAGGCCATTCCACGGCGAGGCAATAGGGCGACACCAGAAAATCGTCGAGCATCAGCGCGGCGACCTGATGGGCATTTTCCAGACGGTAGGCGTCCAGATGCACCAGGGTCGGACCGCGCGCATCGGGGTGGTGAAGGCCGGATCTTCCGTCGCGCGGTCGACGGGGATCCGGATTGCCTTCGTCCAAGCCGTGGAGGGCGGGGGCGGCGCGATAGAGATGCAGGATGTTGAAGGTCGGGCTGGTGACCTGGGCGGAAAGGCCAAATCCTTGGGCCAGGCCTTGCACGAATGTCGTCTTCCCGACGCCCAGATCCCCGTGCAGGGCGAGCGTCGTGTTGGGCGGGAGCGCCGAGGCGAGTTGCGCGCCATAGCGACGGGTTTCCTCTGCGGACGCCGTGGTGACTCCGGCCCGGAGTTCAGCGAGGATAGTTGTTTGCCCAGTCTTCATTCATTAGTTTCCGGCGTCCGCCGGAAACTACGCAGGTGTTCATAGCCGTGGTATGCGGCCAGGTCCGTCGCCCCCACAGGTCTTTGTCCCGCGGGAACGAAACGTCCGATGCAAGTGAGCCGGGTGGGGAAAAACTTCCGGCGCCAGGCGCGCTCGAACGCGTCGCGGTCGGCGCGACCGGCCACGGCGAAGACGAGTTCGTAGTCTTCGCCGTCGCAGAGTGCGTGAAAGAGCGGCGTTCGCGCGGTGCGGCGCGCCAGCGCACCCGCGGCCGCGCTGACCGGCACCATGTTTCCGTCGATGGCCGGTTCGGC
>DASRKV010000281.1:0-6604 GCA_035648795.1 Opitutaceae bacterium | reverse complement strand
GGGCGGTGCGAAAGGCCGTGGCCGGCCAGCCGGGGCTCACGCTCGAGGTCGGCCGGGTGGCCGCAGGGCTCTCGACGACGGAGATCCGCGATCTGCGACTCGTGCAAGACGGACTCATCGTCACCGTCCGACGGGTTTCCGCCGAATATTCGGCCTGGGATTATCTGAAGCACAAGCGGGTCAATGTGGAAAAGATCGAGGTCCAGGGCCTCGGGATTGACACGCGCCAGATGCCCGCGAGCGCCTCGACGAGGATGGCCCGGCCACCGGCGGTGGCGATGACGGCGCCCATGCCAAGGCCTCCCGTGTTTCTGGGCGCCCTTCGCCTCATGCAGCTGCCGCTTGACGTCCGCCTTGCGCATCTGGCCGTCGACGGCCGCGCGGAATTGCCGGGAGATCGCGCGCTCGAATTCACCTTGCAGGGCGGCGGCATCGAGGTCGGCCAGCGCGGCCAAATCGCCTGGAAGATCGATTTCTCTGATCCGACGGCGGGGGCGTCGGTGCGCGCGCTTCATGCCGACGGCTCGATCGGTCTGCACATCGCGACCGACCGGCGGATCGATTTGATCGAGCTGGAGAACACCACCGCGGCGGAAGGACCCAAGCTGCCGCCGGATCGCATCCGGCTCGAACTGAAGGCGGAACAGGCCGCTCCGGACGCGAACGAAATCTACACGACCCGCGTTTCGCTGCTCCGCGACGCGAAGACCGAACCGGTCTTCAATTCCCGCGTCGAATACGTGGCTGCGACGCACAAGCTCGACGGCACCTGGGACATGGCCGTTCGCAGCGAGCAGGTGGCCGCGCTGCTCGCGGGCTTCGGATTACCGGAAGCGTCCGCCGACGGGGCGGGGAGATTCTCGTTTCAACCCGACACCGCAGCCGTCGTCGCGAGCGGCGAACTCAATGTCCGCGTTGCCGGATTGGAGAAACTCGGCGCGCAATTCCCGGCGGTCGGACCGCTGCAGTTGCACGCGGCGTTTGACGGCGCTTTCGCGGACAACGTGGCCCGCCTGGACCGGCTGGAGGTCGAACTTGGTGCTGCGGCGGGCCGGAAGCTGCTTGAGGTCGGGACGGCGCAACCGGTTTCGTTCAATGTCGCCACGCAACGGTTCACGCTTGCCAAGCCCGACGTTGAGCTCGCCCACGTCACGCTGCAGGGCCTGCCGCTTGCCTGGGCTCAAGCCGCGGCGAAACCGCTGACCATCGAGAGCGGAGAACTCTCCGCCGCGTTCTCGATCATGGCGGAGGCCGACGGCAGCCAGGTGCATCTGCGGACAGTTCATCCCGTAACTTTCGCCGGGGTGACCCTGCGCGACGGCGACCGCAAACTGGTGGATCAGTTGAGCCTCACGCTCAGTCCGGCGATCGATTACTCCGCGACCAGGATGGTGGCGAATGTGCCCGATTTGAATCTGTCGCTGCCGGCGGGTGATGCGGCGACGGGCAGCTTCAAGGCGGAGGTGACCAACCTGGCAACGACGCCCGTCATTGCTTTCTCCGCGCAATTCCAGGAACGGCTGGTGAGTGTCATCCGGCCTTACCTGTCGTTCGACCCCGGCCCGATCCTGGTCGAGTGCGCGACCGAGGGCCGGCTGCAAGGGCAGACGCTGCAGCTGGCCCGGTTTGCCTCGACCGTGAAACTCAAAACCGGCGCGCTGGTGGCTGCGATCGAAACGCTCCAACCCTTGACCGCCGATTTCGCCACCATGCGCGTCGCCGCGACCAATGCCGCTGCGGTGGCCGTGCGAATCCGTCTGGGCGAACTGCCGCTCACGCTGGCCCAGCCCTTCGTGCCGAAAGCCAGATTCTCCGGGACGCTCAGCGGCGCGACGGTTGAAATCAGCCTGCCGGACAAGGATCAAATCGCCGTGCAAACGGCCGCACCGGTGAGTCTGCGCGGAATCGGCGTCGTGCTGGATGGTCAGGCGCTGGCAAATGGGCTCGATCTCGATGTCGATTTTGCGGCGGCCAAACGTGGCGGCACGCTGTCCGCGGACGTGCGCCGCCTCGAAGTGCGACAGGGAGCGACGTTGCTCGCCCGGCTCGCCGCCGCGGGCGAAGCGACGCTCGGGGCCAAGCTGAACGCGTCGGGCAAGGGCAAACTCGAAGCAGATTTGGCCGCGGTGATGAAACAGCCGGCGTTGGCCACGGCAGCGCTGCTTTCTCGCGGCAACCTCACGGCGGACTTCGAGGTCGTGTCCGGCGACCCGCTCCAGATCAAAGCCAAGGTCGCGGTGCGCAATCTCGTTGCCCGCCAGGGCAGTCAACCGCTGGGCGATCTCGATTGTGTGGTCGAGGCCGCGCTGAAAGCGGATGGCAGCGCGGGCACGGTGAAGATACCGTTGACGCTGGCGGTGGGCGGCCGCCGTTCCGATCTCACGCTCGACGGCAGCTTCTCGCGCACGCCATCGATGCTCTCGTTCACCGGCAAGCTGGGAAGCAATCAGATCGTCGTTGACGATTTCCAGGCGTTGGCGGCACTCGCCCCACAAGGCTCCGCGCCGGGTGCGCCGGCGGCGGCGAAACCGACCGCCGGGAATCCGGCGGCTCCGAAGCCCGCAGCGGCGGCTCAAGGCGCCCCGGGACCGACGGCGGCCGCGGCCCCGGCGCGCGATACCGAGCCATTCTGGAAGGGGATCGGGGGTCGTTTTGATGCGGACTTGAAGCTGGTGAAGTACGGTCGCGATTATACGATCAGCGATATCCGTTGCGCCGCCGCCATCGATGAGACGCGGCTGGCCCTCGATAACCTCGGAGGCAAGTTCAAGGACAACGCTTTCAAAATCGCCGCGGGCATCACCTTCGCTGCGAAGGACCCTCAGCCGTACACGTTGACCGGCACGGTCGATATTCCTGGGTTTGATGTCGGCGGATTTCTCCGCGCCACGAACCCGAATGAGGCGCCTGCCCTCGAGACCAAGGTGACGATCAAGGCCAAACTGAACGGGAGAGGCGCCACGGCGCCCGATCTCGCGGAGAATGCATACGGGGAGTTCGATGTCACGGGTTCAAAGGGAATATTGCGGGCGCTGGGAAACAACGGACAAGTCGCGGACGCCGCCTCCGCGGTCCTGGGCCTGTTTGGCGCGCTCAGAGGTTCCGACAACGCGGTGGCGATGGGTGAGCTTGCCGGGGAACTGAAGGAAATGCCGTTCGATCGCCTCACGATGCATGTGGATCGGGGCGCAGATTTGAACCTAAAGCTGACCTCGCTGGAGTTCGTCTCGCCGGTGACCCGCCTGACGGGCAGCGGCACCATCCAGCACCAGAAAGGCGTGAGTATCGTCAACCAACCGCTCCACGTTGAACTGCAGCTGGCCGGCAAGGACCACATGGCGGTTTTGCTCGGCAAACTCTATCTGCTCGGAGACCAAAAGGACGATAAAGGCTATTCCCTCATGAGTTCGCCCTTCGTGGTCGGCGGCACGCCCTCCAAACCCGATTCCAGTCAATTGTGGAAGATCGTCGGGTCGGCGGCCGCCAAAGTCGCAGCAGGAATGTTGTTCCGTTGATGCCCCGTGCGAGATTCGTTGTGGTGGCCGCCGGGATTGTCGTCGGCATTGCGTCCTGCGTCGTCGGTCACGGGCAAACGGCTCCAGGCGATCAGCCACAGGCGGTAAACTCACGCCTGATGTCCTGATTTCCACAAAGGTCACGAGCAGGACAATGGGGAACCCAGGAAAGCTGGCCCGAGGGCCGACGGGTTGCCGATCTATTCCAGAATCGCACCCTTGGCCGCGCTCGTGACCATGCGGGAATAGCGCGCCAGCCAGCCGTGGGTGAATCGTGGCGCGGGCTTCTGCCAGGCCGCCTGGCGCTTCTGCAGTTCCGCCGGGTCGACGAGCAGGTCGAGTTTCCTCGAGGGCAGGTCGATCAAAATCTGGTCGCCGTCCTGGACGAGCGCGATGGGGCCGCCGTCGGCCGCCTCGGGCGAGACATGCCCGATGCTGAGATTGCGGGTGCCGCCGGAAAACCGGCCGTCGGTCACGATGGCGATCTTGTCGCCCAAGCCGCAGCCCGCCACGGCGGCGGTCAGCGCGAGGGATTCACGCATGCCGGGACCGCCCTTCGGCCCCTCGTAGCGAATGATCAGAATGTCCTTGGGCTTTACCTTCCCGGCACGAAGACAGGCCATCGCGGCATCTTCATTCTCAAAGACGCGCGCGGTCCCGGTGAACTGGAACATCGTGGGTGCGATGGCGCCTTGCTTGACCACCGCCCCGTCGGGGGCCAGCGAACCTTTGAGCACGGCGATGCCGCCTTCCCGGGCAAAGGGGTTGGAGAGCGGGCGGATGATTCTTTCATCGCCGGGTGGAGTGGACGCGATGATGTCCGCGAAAGTCCGTCCCGAAACGGAGACACAGTCCTGGTGCAGCAACGGCGCGAGATTCTTCATCACGGCCGGAAGGCCACCGGAAAACTCGATGTCCTCCATCACCGTCTCGCTGGCGGGCTCAAGGTGGGTCAGTTGCGGCGTCACCCGGCTCAGCCGGTCAAAGTCGGCAATGGTGATGTCGACTCCGGCATCATGGGCGATGGCGGGGATGTGCAGGGTGGTATTGGTGGAACCGCCCAGCGCCATGTCCATCCGGATGGCGTTTTCGAGCGACGGATGGGTGACGATCTTCCGGGTGGTGACGCCTTCGCGCACCAGCGACACGACCCGTTCGCCCGCCATCTGGGCGAGGCGCATTTTCTTCGAGGACCCAGCCAGGGCGGTGGCGGTGCCGGGCAGGCTCATGCCCATCGCCTCGGTCAGACACGCCATCGTGTTGGCGGTATAAAGACCCTGGCAGGAACCCTCGCACGGGCAGGTCTCGATTTCCATGTCGAGCGCTTCGCCCTCGGTCATCCTGCCGGCCTGGCACAGTCCGACCGCTTCGAACGTGTTGCGCACCAAGGCCAGCTTGTGTCCCTTGAAATGGCCCGACCGCATGGGACCCGCGGTTACGACGATGGCCGGAATGTCGAGGCGGCAGGCGGCCATCAACATGCCGGGCGTGATCTTGTCGCAGTTGGTCAGGAGGACGAGCCCATCGAGCTGGTGCGCCTGCACGATGGACTCGATGATGTCGGCGATCAGTTCGCGCGACGGGAGGGAGTAGTGCATCCCGGAATGCCCCATGGCGATGCCGTCACAAATACCCGGCACTCCGAAGATGAAGGGCACGCCGCCGCCGGCGCAGACGCCCCATTCGATTTTGCGCTCCAGGGCCCGCATGCCGATGTGCCCCGGGATCAGATCGGTGAAGCTCGAACATACCCCGATGAACGGCTTGGACATTTGGGAGGACGTCACTCCCGTCGCATAGAGCAGCGCCCGGTTGGGCATCCGCTCGATTCCCTGTTTAATTTGATCGCTGCGCATGATGGTCGATGGTCGGAAAGCTGAAGGAAGCTGTGGAAGCGGGCTTGCGTGCGATCTCGGATCGCCTGCCAGCAGGCTCCGACGGCAGAAACGACAGAACGGGGATGGATCTCAGTTTTCGCCCCGGCCTTTGATGCCTTTGGTGGCGTCTGAGATTTCCTTCCCGGGCGATTTCGGGCGGAGCGCCCGGGTGGCCTTGCCGGCCAGCCACATCTCCGAATTGCCGAGGGCATGCAATTCCTTGCCCAGCGCTTGCTGGTAGTTCGGCGCCCCGCAGGCCGAGAGCACGCGGGCGGTTTCCTTGCCCGTGGCCACCCGTTTGTAGAGAGTATTGAAGACCGGCAGGACCGCGGCCTTGAACTTGGGTTTCCAGTCCAGCGCGCCCCGTTGCGCCGTCGCGGAGCAATTCGAGTACATCCAGTCCATGCCGTTTTCGCCGACCAGCTTGATCAGGCTTTCCGTGAGTTCCTCGACGGTCTCGTTGAAGGCCTCGCTCGGGGAATGGCCGTGTTTCCGCAGCACCTCATACTGGGCTTCCATGACTCCGGCCAGGGCGCCCATCAATATGCCGCGCTCTCCGGTCAGGTCGCTGAAAACCTCCTGCTGGAACGTGGTTGGAAACAGATACCCCGAGCCGATGGCGATCCCCAAAGCCTGGCAGCGGTCCTTCGCATGTCCCGTGAAATCCTGCGCCACGGCGAAGCTGGAATTGATGCCGGCACCGGAGAGGAAATTGCGCCGCACCGACGTGCCCGAACCCTTCGGAGCGACCATGATGACATCGACATTCTTCGGCGGGATGACCCCCGTCTGGTCCTGGTAGGTGATCGAGAAGCCATGCGAAAAATAGAGCGCTTTGCCGGGTTTGAGGCATTTCTCGATCAGCGGCCAGATGGTGCGCTGGGCTGCATCGGACACCAGCATCTGGATGATGGTGCCGCGTTGGGCCGCCGCCTCGATGTCGAACAGCGTTTTTCCCGGGACCCAACCGTCTTCCACGGCCCGGTTCCAGTCTCTCTCGAACTTCTGGGATTGGCCGACGATGACCTTGAATCCGTTGTCCCGCATGTTCAACCCCTGGGCCGGTCCCTGGACGCCGTACCCAATCACCGCGATGACTTCATTTTTCAGCACCTTGCGGGCCTTCGCCATCGGGAACTCATCCCGCGTGACGACTTCTTCTTTCACACCGCCGAAGTCAATGATTGCCATGTTGTTTTCTCCTTTTCCTAT
>DASRKV010000280.1:0-4001 GCA_035648795.1 Opitutaceae bacterium | reverse complement strand
ATCGCTAGAAATCATAAAAGCTGAGGCGATTCGCATTAAAAGGACATTAAGCCGACCACTTATCGATTGTCCCCGCGCCGACAGAAACTACCTTTTCCCCGGACGGAAACAGCGCGGCCACGGATCGGGAACGTCTCGTTCTGACCTGCGATCAACCTCCAGAAAGACAGCGTGAAGATGAAACCAGGTCTCAGAGATTTTCTTTGGATGGCGGTCGGAGCGACCATGTTGCTCGGGGTCATCTTGCTCGTGCTGCATTTCCGGGAGCCGCAGAATCCCGCCGCACAATTGGCGTTCAAGGCCAAGCGCGTCGAATTGGTGGAACGGATGCGGCTGTCCGTGGCGTCAGCGTCCGAGGCGGAAAAGAGCGCCGTCCTGGCTATCACCGACGAGGACTCGCAGATCTACGCCGACCAGGCCCGGGCGGCAACCGTCATGGTGGAGCAAGGACGCCGGGAGTTGGAACAACTGCTGGAGCCAGGCGGCACCAAGAACGAAAAGGATTTTTTGACCCGGTTTTCAGGGGCCTTTGCCGAGTTCCAGCGCATTGACAAGGACTTGTTGGACTTGTCGGTCAAGAACACCAACCTCAAGGCGTATAGTCTGGCGTTTGGTCCGGCAGCCGCGGCGCTCAAGGAAATGGATGCGGCGCTGGCTGCGGTAGTCGCGACGCAAGCCAGCTCTAGTTCTGGGGACAATCTGAATGTCGTGCAACGAGCCGACGACGCCCGGATTGCGGCCCTACGCCTCCTCTCCCTGCTCCCACCGCACATTGCCGAGGAAAGCGACCAGAAGATGGACGAAATCGAAGCGGTGATGACCAAAGAAGACCAGACCGTCCGCCAGAATCTGGACGGCTTGGCCACGCTCCCGAGCGTCAGCGCCAACCACGATCTCACGACCGCCACGGCGTGCTATGCCCGATTCACTGAGCTCAAAACTCAAATCCTCAAGCTCTCTCGCGAAAACACCAACGTCCGCTCACTGACAATCTCCTTGAACCAAAAGCGCAAGGTGATGCTGGTCTGCCAGGAGGCCCTGGCAGCCCTCGAACAGGCCATCCAGGAGGAGCCAATCGCGGGTCTGTCCGACCGTACCCCGGTCAGTCCTCGGTAGGCGGGCGGACCCCGCAAGAAGACCGGTCGCTGGGTCGACTGCTGGTTTCCGCCCCAATCAGCGCCGGCGGGTCCACCACCATCGACGCAATGCCACAAGCGACCAGATGGCCTCGACGACCCCGAATGGCCACGCCCCCTGCAGAAACCCATAAACCGATCCCAACGCACACGCTGCCGCAAACGCGAGGATAAACCAGGAGGAGCGCCGTTCCAATGCGTAGCAGACGAGCATTGCGGTGACGGCAAAAAGTCCAAAAAACGTCAGCCGGTCCATAGTGGCGGGATATAAGACGGTCGTTCAGCGCGCAGTTCTCGCCTTCAAATCTGGGTGGGGCTGGGTTCGATGCCAGTCGCTGACGCGACCGTTAAGCATCGTGAATCAATGGCCAGCCTAAAACACTTCCCGTTGTTTCGCTAGCAGCGGCCCGGCGGCCAAGACCTTACCGATCGGACCAGACGACCCGTGCAACTGCCGGCACGATGGCCGCGAACGGACTCGTGGCTACTTGGGCCCGTAAAGAAAGATCAGGCCCATCATGACCAGCCAAGCCAGCAGCGGGCCCGAAAGGAGACGGATCATGAAGTGGCGCGCGAGGCGCGGATGACGACCATCCCGTCCGCCTCCTCCACCTGGACCAGCGTGTCGAGCGTGGGAAAACAGAAATCGTAAATATGGAATTTGACGATGGGCGCATTCATGGGCTGAGGGAACGCGGATTTCTTATCGGCGGCGGCCAGCCGACGCGCGAACTGCCGGACGCCTGCCCGCCGACGACACCCAAGATATAGCCGGCCAACAAACCCGCCAATGCCACCAGCACGTAGGCCGTCAGGCGTACGCGATCGGGCTTCTGACACGGAGGAACGGATGGATTCATGGTGGACTACCTTCCGGGAAGCGGGAGTCATTTGGCGGAGGAAAGCTGGTCCAGCGCGAGGTTGAGCAAGAGAACGTTGACCCGTGGGTCGCCGAAGACGCCCAGATCGCGGTCCTCGGTATGCGCGGCGACGAGTGTCTGGACAACGGCCAAGGGCACGCGGCGCGCCCGGGCGACGCGGCCCGCCTGGATCTCGGCGTTGGCCACGCTGATGTGCGGGTCGAGCCCGCTGCCGGAGGAGGTGACCGCGTCGGCCGGCACGGAGGTGTCGGCGGCGAGGCCGTTGGCGGTGCGGTAGGCGTCGACCGCGGCTTTGATGCTGTCGGCGAGCTTCTGGCTCGTCGGCCCGAGATTGGTGCCGGAGGAACTGGTGGCGTCATAGCCGGTGCCGGCGGCGGAGGGGCGCGGCTGAAAATATTTTTCACTGCTGAAATTCTGCGCCAGCAGAGCCGAACCGCGCACGGTGCCATCCCGGTCCGTCACGAGGCTGCCGTTGGCCTTGGCGGGGAACAGCGCCTGCGCGCCCGCCCACACGGCGAGCGGATAAGCGCCGCAAAGCACCACGACGAAAACGGCCGTGATCAGGAGGGAGGTCTTCAGTTCGAGCAGGAACGTTTTCATGGTTTTAGACGAGGTGGAGGGCGTTGACCAGGACATCGATGGCCTTGATGCCGACGAACGGTATGACGATGCCGCCGAAGCCGTAGACCAGGAGATTGCGGCGGAGGATGGCGGCCGCGCCGACCGGCCGGTAGGCGACGCCGCGCAGGGCGAGCGGGATCAAGGCGACGATGATCAGCGCGTTGAAGATGACCGCGCTGAGGATCGCGCTCAGCGGCGAGGCCAGGTGCATGACGTTGAGGGGCGCGATCGCGGGAAAGACGCCGACCAGCATCGCGGGAATGATGGCGAAATACTTGGCGACGTCGTTGGCGATGCTGAACGTCGTGAGCGAGCCGCGCGTGATCAGGAGCTGTTTGCCGATCTCGACGATGTCCAGGAGCTTGGTCGGATTAGAGTCGAGGTCGACCATGTTGCCGGCCTCCTTCGCGGCCTGGGTGCCGGTATTCATGGCGACGCCGACGTCGGCTTGGGCGAGCGCCGGAGCGTCATTGGTACCGTCGCCCGTCATCGCCACGAGGTGCCCCGCGGCCTGTTCCTCGCGGATACGCCGGAGTTTCATCTCCGGGGTGGCCTGGGCAAGATAATCGTCCACGCCGGATTCCGCCGCGATGGCCGCGGCGGTCAGCGGATTATCGCCGGTAATCATTACCGTGCGGATCCCCATCGCGCGGAGTTGCGCGAAGCGTTCCTTGATGCCGCCTTTGACCACGTCTTTGAGGTGAATGACGCCCAGCACCTCGCGGCCCTCGGCGACGACCAGCGGCGTGCCGCCGTCGCGCGCGATGGTGTCGACCGCGGCGGCCACGGCCGGCGCATAGTGGCCGTTTTGGGACTCGACCCAAGCCCGGACGTTTTCTGCAGCGCCTTTGCGGATCGAACGGGCCGGCTGGCCGTCGAACGCCGCGAGGTCCACGCCGCTCATCCGGGTCTGGGCGGTAAAGGGCACGAACTGCGCGTGCGGCGCGGCGAGCTCGCGGCCGCGCAGGTTGAATTTCTCCTTGGCGAGGACGACGATGCTGCGGCCCTCGGGCGTCTCGTCGGCCAGCGAGGCGAGTTGCGCGGCGTCGGCCAGGCGGGGGAGCGTCACGCCCGGCGCGGGCACGAACCCGGTGGCCATGCGGTTGCCGAGCGTGATGGTGCCGGTCTTGTCGAGCAGCAGCACGTCGATGTCACCCGCCGCCTCGACCGCGCGGCCGCTCATCGCGAGAACATTGCGCTGCAACAGGCGGTCCATGCCCGCGATGCCGATGGCGCTGAGCAGGCCGCCGATCGTCGTGGGAATCAGGCAGACGAGCAGCGCGATCAAGGCGGTGATGGAGAACGCCACGTTGGCGTACACGCCGAAGGGTTTGAGCGTGATGATGACGAGCAGGAAGATGAA
>DASRKV010000279.1:0-23541 GCA_035648795.1 Opitutaceae bacterium | reverse complement strand
GCCTCCGGATCGAATCGCGCTGGGCTACGTCGAAGGCTGGCGCGGCGAGATTTTTCATTGGATCCGCACCGCGCCCGGCAACCGGCTCGCCCGGTGCAAGATCAAGGATCCCTCGCTCCAAAACTGGCCGGCGCTCACCGAGGCGATCCTCGGCAACATCGTTCCCGATTTCCCGGTCGTAAACAAAAGCTTCAACCTGTCCTACTCCGGTACGGACCGCTGACCATGTTCAACGTTCTCCGCCAAAGCCAGAAGATCGGCGTCGTCACGACGTCTTATCCCGCCACGCCCGCCGAAGTCTCGCCCCGGTCCCGCGGTCGTCCGGAAATCGATTGGTCCGCCTGGAAGGATGCGCGCCCGGCCGCCGCGGTGTGTCCGACCGGCGCCATCGCCTGGGTGGACGCCGACGGCCGGCGGACGGCCACGCTCGACCTGGCCAAATGCATCTTCTGCGGCCTCTGCGCCGAGGTCGATCCCGCCATCCGGATGACCAACATCTGCGAATGCGCCGCCCGCCGCCGCGCGGAGCTCGTCACGAGCGCCACATACAGCCTGAAATCCGACGGCACGCACGAGAGCCTGAGCGCGCTGCCCGCCCGCGGAACGGAACCGCCGGCCTCCCTCGAGGCCCTCGGCCGGGAGCTGAAGGCCCGGACGGAAAAGTTATTGGGCCGCTCCCTGCATATTCGCGAGGTGGATGCCGGCTCCTGCAACGGGTGCGAGATCGAGATTGTGGGATTGACCGGCCCGATCTACGACGCGGAGCGCTTCGGCGTGCATTTCGTCGCGTCGCCGCGTCATGCGGACATGCTGCTTGTCACCGGTCCCGTGACGCGGAACATGGAACTGGCGCTGCGGAAGACTTACGATGCGATGCCGGGGCCGCGTCTGGTCGTGGCGGTGGGCGCCTGCGGGTGCAGCGGCGGAATCTTCGGCGTGAATTACGCAACGCGCGGCGCCGTGGATGCGGTGATTCCGGTCGATGTGTATATTCCCGGCTGCCCGCCCAATCCCCATGCCTTGCTCCATGGAATCCTGACGGCCGTCGGCCGATGGCCTGCGGCGCGATGACCCTCGCGGGGATTTCCGCGCTGTTTTCCGCATCCGGCCAGGAGCTCCGGGGGAAATAAGATTGCCTCTGCCGTCGCCGACCTGCTCACCTATCAGAGAAGCCGGATCGCAGATTTGTTGTGGACGGGGGTACCGGGATTAAATTGTCCGCGCCGGCAGATTTGCACCGACGGAAACCAATCATGGAAAACCTCACCTTGCTGTACGAAGCGGTTCTCAGCGGGGACACCAAGACCGCCAAGAGCACGACGGAATCCGCCCTGGCCGCCGGCGTCGATCCGATGAAGCTCGTCCAGGAATACATGATGCCGGCGATGGCCGAGGTGGGCCGCCGGTTCGAGTGCAGCGAGTACTTCGTGCCCGAACTGCTGCTGGCGGCCCGCGCGATGAAGGCGGCGCTCGAACTCGTCCGGCCCCTGCTCGGCGCCGGCGGGATGCAGCCCATTGCGCGGGTCGCCCTCGGCACCGTGCAGGGCGACCTTCACGACATTGGCAAGAACCTGGTCGCTGCCATCCTCGAGGGCGGTGGTTACGAGGTCATCGATCTGGGGGTCAACGTCACGCCGGAGAAGTTTGTGGCCGCGGTGAAGGAACGGGGCGCCAACATTGTCGCGATGTCCGCCCTCCTGACCACGACCCTGCCGGCGATGAGAATCACGGTGGAGGCGCTCCGGCGGGCCGGGGTGCGCGAGCTGGTCAAGGTACTGATCGGCGGTGCGCCGGTCACCCAGCGGTACGCCGACGAGATCGGCGCGGATGGTTACAGCGAAAGCGCCGCCGGCGCGGTGGCGGCGGCCCGCAACGCCCTGGGGTGATCCGGCGTGGTGGCGCGACTTCTGCGGGCCTGGAGCGGACTCCGGATGCGTCCGTGTGATCACCGGCGGGCGCATCACTGTAACTAACCGTACTGGAAGCAACGTCCACGTTCAATGGAGCATTCCCCAAATTCTTTTAACGACCTGGTCCTGGGATCGCGGCGGCCGCTCGCGATGCCGCTCGCGGTCTATCCCGGTCTCGCGCTCACCGGCGCGAAGGTGCACGACATCGTCACCAACCCGCAGGCCCAGTGCGAGGCGCAGCTTGCCCTCCACGAACGGTATCACACCCCGTTTGTCCTTTCGGCTATGGACCTGAGCGCCGAGGCCGAAGCCTTCGGCTGCACGATCCAGGCGTCCGCCGCGGAGATCCCCTCGGTCATCGGCCGGTTGGTGACCAACTTCGCGCAGGCGGAGAAGCTCGCCGTGCCGCAGCCCGGCGACCGCCGCACCGCCGTCTTTCTCGAAACGGTGCGCCGCCTGCGCCGGCTGCCGGACCGGCCGCTGGTGCTGGGCGGCTGCATCGGACCATTTTCGCTGGCAACGCGACTCGTCGGCGTCACCGAGGCGATGGAGATGACCGTCAGCGAGCCGGACCTGCTGCGCGCGGTGGTCGAGAAATGCGCCGCCTTCCTCACGGCCTACCTCCGGGCGTTCCGGCAGGCCGGCGCGGACGGTGCGATCATGGCCGAACCGGCGGCGGGTCTGCTGTCGCCACGCAGCATGGCGCAGCTTTCCTCGGCCTACATCCGGCAGATCGGTGCGGCGGTTGAGGACGGCCACTTTGCGCTCGTGCTGCACAATTGCGCGGCGCGGCTGGTGCATCTGCCGGCGGCGCTGGAGACCGGCTTGAGCAGCTTCCATTTCGGCGCGCCTATGGACATGGTGGCGGCGCTGGGGAAGGTTCCGGCCGACGTGGTGCTGTGCGGCAACCTCGATCCGGTGGAAGTTTTCGTGCGGCTGCCGCTCGCGGAGATCACTTTGCGGGCGGCGGACTTGCTGGCGGCCACCGCCGCTCATCGCAACTTTGTGTTGTCCTCCGGCTGCGACGTGCCGCCCAACACCCCGCTCGCGAATCTGGATGCCTTTTTTGCCGCGACGGGTGCGATCTACCCGCCGCGGTAACAGATTGGCATGCGTGGCTCGGGGGAAAGTGAGCTTTTTCGTCCGACTTTTCTTGACTGGATGGGTTAAAATGGGGAATAGTGGGTCATTCTGGGGAACGCAGATAACCCACCCCCATGTCCTCAACCAGCAGACCGCGATACACCGGGCATTTCCGGCATTCATTGGACGACAAGAATCGGCTCACGATTCCGTCGGGATGGCGGGTTGCGCATTCCGGGGAAGATGAGTTCGTCGCCCTGCCGCATCCCGATGGATATGTCGCGGTGCTGCCGCCGGCGGAGGTGGATCGCCTGTACGACAAGGCCGCGGAGAAGAACCTGAGCGACAGCGAGGCGCAGGACGTCCTCACGCAGCTCTTTGCCCACGCCCTGACCCTCCGGTTCGACAAACAAGGCCGCATCAGCCTCACGCCGGAACTGCTCGAACACGCCGGCATCACGAAGGACGCGGTCCTCGCCGGCTCCTTGAGCAAGTTCGGCATCTGGAGCCCGGAACGGTGGGAGGCGAAGGGCCAGCGCATGGACAGCCAGACCTATCGCGACCTCATGCGGCGCGCCGGGATCTGACCCTGTTTTTTCCCGATCACATTCCCGCCATGAACAATTCTTCGCTCATTCGCACAACCAGTTTCAGCCTTTGGACCATGGGGCATCGGCGCTACTATTCGCCGATGCTGCAGGCAGCCGGCAGGCTGCCCGCGACCGAAACGATGGTGACGCCGCGCGTACGGCCCAGCCTGGTGCTCCGGCGCGTGCGGGAGCCGGGACTCGACGGCGGCACGCATGCCCCGGCGTCCGGCGAAAAGAATCGGCATTGATCCCATATGATCGCCTTAACCGTCATCGTCTGCGGAGGTCTCCTGCTGGCGGGTGTCGTCGCGGTGCTCCATGCCGCGATTCACGCGCCCCAGGGCTACGAAACCGAACAAGGTTTTTTCAAAGGCATCGAACTGCAGCATCAAGTGACCCTGGTAACTGGCGATGCTCGGCTCGTGAACGCCGCGGATGGCGCGCCCCTGAGCCAGGCGGACGGGCTGGGCTCACACGAGGAGGTCGCGCCATGGCCTCAGAAGGGACCGGGGGCGGCGGAGCCGGTCCTGTCGATCCATTGCGCCTTCCCTCATGGCCACGATCTCCGATGAGCGTGTCCGCCCGGCGATGAGCGAGGGGCACCAACCGGTATTGCTGCACGAGGTCCTGGAGCTCCTCGCGCCGCGCGCTGGGGGCCGTTATCTCGACTGCACCTTTGGCGGGGGCGGACACTCCCGGGCGATCCTGACCGCGGCGGCCGACACCCGGGTCGTCGCCCTCGATCGCGATCCGGCCGCGGCGGAGCGCGGCGCGCTCCTGGCCGAGGAGTTTGCCGGCCGCTTTGCCCTGATCAGCCGGAATTTTGGCCGGCTGGGGGAATTCGATCCCGGGCCCTTCGACGGCGTGATCTTCGACCTCGGCGTGTCGTCGTTTCAATTCGATGACGCCTCGCGCGGCTTCTCGTTCCGCGAGGACGCGCCGGCGGACATGCGCATGGATCCTCGCTGCGGCGTGCCGGCCGCGCAGTGGCTGGAAACGGCCACCACCGAGATGCTCGTGCGCGCCATCCGCGATTTTGGCGAGGAGAAACACTGGCGCCGGGTGGTCCGGGCGCTCGAAGCCGCGCGCACGACGGACCGGCTCCAGCGGACAGGAAGTCTCGCCGCGTTGATCGCCGGGGCGATTCCGGCCCGCGACCGCCGCGCCGCGAAGCTCCATCCGGCCACGCTCAGCTTCCAGGGGCTGCGCATCGCGGTGAACGACGAACTCGGCGCCCTCGAGCGCGGGCTGCCCGCCGCGTTCGACCGGCTCCGTTGCGGCGGCGTCCTGGGTGTGATCAGTTTTCATTCGCTGGAGGACCGCATCGTCAAGCAGCTCTTCCGCCGCTGGTGCGGCCAGCCCGAGAGCGCCGACGACGCGACGCCGCAGCAGTTCCGCACGCGTCTGGCCGAGCCGCTCACCCGCCGGCCGGTGACCCCGGGGGAGGCCGAGGTCGCGGCCAACCCGCGGAGCCGGTCCGCGAAACTCCGGGCGCTGCGCAAGCTTTGACCCGCGACCTTCCGTTTCGTCCGCCCTGCCACATGAAAAAGTCCGCCACCAGTGCCTTCATCAACCAGTTGATCGTCTACACGCTGGTAATGGTGGCTTTCACCGGGTCGATCGGCTTCGGCACGGTGTGGCTGCGCCACGAAATCTCCGTCGCCGCCAACCGGAACAAGAACCTTCAGACGCACGTCGACGAAGTGCAGCGCCACCTGGATCAGTTGATCGCGGAGATCGCCGCCGCCCAGACGCCGGATGCCTTGATCCGCCTCGATTCGTTGCTCCGGCTGGGTCTCGACACGCCGCGCCAGGAGCAGATCGAATACGTGGCGGCCAGCGTCGAGCAGCGAGTGGCCGCCGAACGCAGCGCGAGCGTGTTTCTTGCCGAGGTGCAGCCGGTGGTCTTACGCCGCGGAGGGACGCGCTGAAGGACCATGTCGAAGGGCTTTGCGTCGAATTACCGGATGGTGCTGCTCGCCACGGGCATCTTCCTCTGCTTTGGCGGCATCGGGGCGCGCCTGGTGTGGCTCCATGTGCTCGAACGCGACGACCTCCTGAAGTATCTTGAGCAGGAGCGGCGGTCCTTCCTGGTCGAGAATGCCCGGCGGGGAAACATTCGCGCCGCGCGCGGGGAGATCCTGGCCACGAGCCGCACGCTGATCGACGTCGGGCTGGATCCGCACATGCTGCGCCCCGAGGACGAGGCGCGCTGGCCCGAGCTGGCGCAGCTCCTGGGAATCAAGCTGAGCGATATCCGGGCCGCCGCCGCCCGCCGCACGCCGGAGACCTCCGACGATGACGGCCGCGACGCCAAACCCGTGCAGTGGGTGAAGCTCGCCGAGGGCGTGGACGAGGCGCTCTTTCAAGGCGACAAGGACCGCCACATCGTCGGGGTCCAGGACCTGAAGATCCGCGGGGTGTACGGCAATCGCGTCTACCGCCGGTTCTATCCCCAGAACTCGCTGGCCGCGCACCTCATCGGCTACGTCAACCGCGAGGAGGTGCCTGCCGCGGGCGTCGAACACTACATGGACTTCTTCCTGCGGGGCCGGGACGGATGGCGGGAATCGGAACGCGACGGGCGCCGTCAGGAGCTCGCGCAGTTCCGCACCCGGGAGGTGCCGGCGATCGACGGTTTTGATGTCGTCCTGTCGATCGACACCTACGTGCAGCATCTCATCGAGAACGAACTGCAGACGATCGCGGCCGAGTATTCGCCCGGGAAAGCCACCATCATCGTCAGCGATGCGCGCACCGGTTTCATTCTCGGTCTGGCCAACTATCCGACCTTCAACCCCAACGAGTACAACAAGGCGCCGATCGACGCCCTGCGCAATTTTGCCGTCGCGGACGTGTTCGAGCCGGGTTCGACGTTCAAGATCGTGGCCGCCAGCGGCGCGCTGAACGAAGGGCTGGTCACGCCGAACAGCGCGTTTGACTGCGGCTTGACCGAGATCGACTACCACAACCGGCATCTTCGCCTGCCGCGCGAAGACCATCCATTTCACGAGCTGACCGTCGCGGAGATCATCAGCCATTCCAGCAACCGCGGGGCCGCCCAGCTCGCGATGCTGCTGGGTGACCAGCGGTATTATAATTACGTCCGCGCCTTCGGGTTCGGCCAGAAGACAGGGTTTCCCTTCGGCGGCGAGGTCGAGGGTTTGTTGGCGCCGCCAAAAGAATGGGACGGCCTGACGATCACGCGGATGCCGATGGGGCAGTCGGTCGCGGCGACCCCGATGCAAGTCCATTACGCGATGGCGGCCATCGCCAGCGGCGGGGTGTTGCTGCAGCCGCAACTGTTCCGCCAGGTGCGCGACGAGCATGACACGCTGGTCTTCGGGTTCGAGGATCTGCCCCGCCGGCGGGTGATCTCCGAGCGCACCGCGCAGACGATGGCCCGCCTGCTCATGGGCGTGGCCTCAAGCGAAGGCACCGCCGTGGAAGCGGCCATTCCGCGCTTCGAAGTCGCGGGCAAGACCGGCACGAGCCAGAAAGTCATCGACGGGAAATACTCGACGACGCATCACGTCGCCTCGTTTGTCGGCTTTTTCCCCGCCAGCCGGCCACGGGTCGTGATCTCGGTGATCGTGGACGACGCCGATGCCCGCTGCCCCGGCGGCGTCGCTTATGGCCGGAAGGTCGCCGCGCCGTCCTTCCGGCACATCGCCGAGCAATTGATCCAGTATCTCGACATCAAACCCATCGATCCGATCCGCAGCTATGGCGAGGTCGCGATGCAAACCGCCAGCCGCCGCTAACCAAGGACCACGCCGGTGATCGCCTACCTGACCCAGGATTATTCCCTCATTCACGCCTTTCGTTCGCAGCCACGTGGGTTACCTTATGGGCGCCGCCCGACCCACCGCCGCATCTTCAACATGGCACCGAAGCTCCAAGACTACTTCACCGACGACGACATCCTCGCCGTCAAAGGCGGACTCGACCGGCCCATCTCCGGCTTGACGATGGACAGCCGGCGGGTGGTTCCGGGAAACCTGTTCTTCGCGCTGCCGGGCCTGCGGACCGATGGCGCGGCGTTCGTCGACGAGGCGATCAACCGGGGGGCCGTGGCGGTGGTCAGCCAGAAGCCGATCGCCCTGCCGCACGGCAAGGTCACCTTCATCCAGGTGCCGGATGCCCGGGTGACGCTGGCCCGCGTGGCGCAGCGCTACTACCGGTTCCCCGACCGCGATCTCGAGGTGGTGGGCGTCACGGGCACGAACGGGAAGACCACGGTCACGCACCTGATCAAGCATTTCCTCAACGGGCAGCAACGCATTGGCCTGATTGGCACGGTCAACTACGATCTCGGCCTGCGCACCGTGCCCTCCTACAAGACCACGCCGGAGTCGCTCGACCTCTACGGGATGCTGGCGCAGATGCGCGACGCCGGCTGCCGTCAGGCGGTCATGGAGGTGAGTTCGCACGGGATCGACCAGAAGCGCGTCCTCGGGCTGCAGTTCGGCGCCGTGGTCTTCACGAATCTCACCCGCGATCACCTCGACTACCACAAGTCGCTGGACGCCTATTTCGAGGTGAAGGCGCGCCTGTTTGCCGGCGGCGTGGGCGCGGTCCCCAAGGTGGCCGTCGTCAACCTCGACGATGCCTACGGGCGCGAGCTGGCGGCCCGGATTCCGGCCGGCGTGAAGCTGGTCACGTACGGGGAGCATCCGGCGGCCGAGATCCGCGCCGAGGCGCTGAACCTCGAATTCCGGCGCACCTCCTTCCGCCTGGTCTGGCC
Organism: Opitutaceae bacterium; assembly: GCA_035648795.1. Taxonomy (GTDB): domain Bacteria; phylum Verrucomicrobiota; class Verrucomicrobiia; order Opitutales; family Opitutaceae; genus Fen-1467. Next base: position 15,211 of record DASRKV010000279.1, on the reverse strand, counting down.
CGGCGGCACCGCCGCCGTGGAAAGCCCGTTGATCGGCCGCTACAACGTGAGCAACCTCCTCGCGGCGCTGGCGACCTGCCATGCCCTCGGCCATGACGTGAGCGTCCTCCTGCCCAAGCTGCCCCGGTTCCAGAGCGTGGCGGGCCGCATGGAACGCATCGAGGAGGGCCAGCCCTTCAACGTCCTCGTGGATTACGCGCACACCGACGACGCGTTGGGCAATGCGCTCGGCATGCTCCGCGCGGTCACCCCCGGCCGTCTGCTGGTCGTTTTCGGCTGCGGCGGCAACCGCGACCGCACGAAGCGGCCGCTGATGACGCGCGCGGTGCAGGAGCGGGCGGACTTCGCCTGGGCGACGGCCGACAATCCGCGCAGCGAACCGCTGGCCCGGATTTTTGCGGATATGAAGGAGGGCATCGTCGCGCCCGGCAAGATCGCCTTCATCGACGAGCGCCGCCGGGCGATCAGCCTCGCGCTCGACGCGGCGCAGCCCGGGGACTGCCTGCTTATCGCCGGCAAGGGCCACGAATCGTATCAGGAATTTGCCGACACGATCATTCCGTTCGACGACCGGCAGGTGGTCCGGGAGCTCATCGGCGTGAAGCAGATCAAGGAGCCATGAGCGGCGGGGGGGTCCAGGAATGACGGCGTTTTCTCCAGGCCGGCTGGCGCTCTGGTCTCGCGGACGCTGGACCGCGCCGCCGGCCGGGCCCATCCGCGGCTTCAGCCTGGACACCCGCGCGCTGCGGCCGGGCCAGCTCTTTGTGGCGCTGAAATCCGACCGGCGCGACGGCCACGATTTTCTGGAGGCCGCCGCGGCGGCCGGGGCGGCGGGCGCGCTGGTCAGCCGCGCCGCGCCGGGCCTGGCGCTGCCCCAGTTGGTGGTGGCGGATCCGCTGGAAGCCTTCCAGACGATCGCGCGCGAGCATCGGCGGACGTTTCCCGGCCCGGTCATCGGCATCTCGGGCAGCGCGGGCAAGACCTCGACCAAGGACCTCGTCGCCGGGTTGCTCGGCGGCGCGCCCGGCGTGCTGGCGACCGAAGGCAACCTCAACAATCACCTGGGCGTGCCGCTGACGCTTACCCGGCTGGATCCGGCCATGCACCGGTTTGCGGTGGTGGAGGCCGGCATCAGCCTGCCCGGCGAGATGAAGCGGCTGGCGGGCATGATCGATCCCGATCTGGCGATCATCACCCTGGTGGCGCCGGCGCATCTGCAGGCCTTGGGCGACGTGGAGGGGGTGGCGCGCGAAAAGGCGGAACTGCCGGCGGCGGTCCGCGCGGCCGGCATCGCGGTGTTCCCCCGGCAAAGCGCGCAGTTCGGCGCGTTTCGCGATCTCGCAGTGCGACGGCTGGTCGTGGAACCGGCCGGGGTGGTGCGCCCGGCCGCGCCGCCGAACGACCGGGTTTTTTTTGCCGTCACCCAGCGCGCCGACACGACCGCCCTGGCCGTCGCCTACGGGGCGCCGCCGCCGCTGCATTTCGCGCTGCGCCGCGTGTCCGCCGGCATGGCCCAGAATGCCGTGCTGGCCATCTGCGCCGCCCGGTGGCTCGGCGTGCCGGCGGCGGTCATCCAGGAGCGGCTGGCGGCCTGGCAGCCGGCCCGCTGGCGGGGTGAACTGCGGCGGGAAGGCGGCCGGCTGGTCTACGTGGACTGCTACAACGCCAACCCGGCGTCGATGGCCGACGCGCTGGACAACTTCGCCGTGCTGGCGCCCGCCGGCCAGCCGCGGGTCTACGTGCTGGGCTGCATGGAGGAGCTGGGCCCCCGGGCGGCGGACTATCACCGGCAGTTGGGCCGCACCCTGCGCCTGCGGCCGGACGACCGCCTGTTCATCGTGGGCGACCAGGCGGCGGCGTTGCGCGAGGGCGTGCTCGAGAACGGCCCCGCCGCCGGCCAGATCGTCATTGCCGGCGAGGCGGCCGCGGCCCGCGCGTTTCTCACCGGCTTTCAGGGCGCCGTCTTCGTGAAAGGGAGCCGCCGCCATCACCTGGAGCAGGCGCTGGAGCCGGAGGGGGCCGCATGTTGAACTATTTTTCAAGCTACGAGGAATATTTCGGGCCGTTGCGCCTGTTGCGGGCCATCACGTTCCGCACGCTCATGGCCGCCGGGACGGCCGCCCTCCTGGGCTTTCTGATCGGACCCTGGTTGATCGGGCGGCTGCGCGCGCTCAAATTGGGCCAGCATTACGACGACGATCGCACGGGGGAACTGGCGTCCCGTTTCGACAAGAAGAACACCCCGACGATGGGCGGCCTGCTCATCTTCTTTTCGGTCTTCGGAGCGACCTTTCTCTGGGCCTCGCCCAATATCTGGGTGGCGGTCGCGATGTTCGTCTATGCCGCGCTCACCGGAGTGGGGTTGCGGGACGATTATCTCAAGGTGACCCGCCAGAGCCGCCACGGGATCTCGTCAGGGGAAAAGATCATCTGGCAGACCATCGTCACGGTGGTCGCGCTCGCGGCGGTTCTCTGGTATCCGGCGAGCGCGCAGAAGATCCGCGAGTTCTGGGTGCCGTTTTACAAGGAGCCCGTGTGGATCTTTACCGGTGGACTGGGGGTGGTCGCGCTGTCGGTGCTGGTGTTCTTCTGGATCGTGGGTTTCAGCAATGCGATCAATCTCACCGACGGCCTCGACGGCCTGGCGATCGGCTGCACGATCACGGTGGCGCTGGTCTATGGCATCATGGCGTACGTTGCCGGCAGGGTGGACACGTCGCGTTATCTCCTGATCGGTTATGTGCCGGGCACCGGGGAGCTGGCCGTCATTTGCGGTGCGCTGGTCGGCGCGGGGATGGCGTTTCTCTGGTACAATTCCTATCCGGCCGAGGTGTTCATGGGGGACACCGGCTCGCTCGCGATCGGCGGCCTGCTCGGGGTCCTCGCTTTCATGGTGCAGCAGCCGTTGACGCTGGTGATCGTCGGCGGCGTCTTCGTGATGGAGGCGGTTTCCGTGATCATCCAGGTCGGGGTCTTCAAGTTCACCAGGTATCGTTCGGGCGAGGGCCGCCGCTTCTTCCTGATGGCTCCGATCCATCATCATTTTCAAAGGCGCGGCTGGCCGGAAACCAAGGTGGTGCTGCGCTTCTGGATTCTCTCGCTCATGTGCGCCCTCGCCGGGCTGGGAACCCTTAAACTCCGTTGAGCATATCCATGCCGACCTGCGCTGATTTCGCCCTCCCGTTCCGCCCGTGGGTTGCCGCCATGTCCCGCGCGACGACGCGGCCGTCGCGGCCGGCGCTGACGTCACTGACGGCGCCCGCCCTGCTGGCGCCGCTCCTCGGGCGGCCCGTGGCGATCTTCGGCGGCGGGATGAGCGGCCATGCGGTGCGCGACGTGCTCGCGCGGCTCGGCGCCCGCGGCGAGATTTTCGACGAAAAACCCACCGCGGGGGCGGCCCGGACCTTCGGCCGCGCCGACGCGGAACAGCACCCGTTGGTGGTGTTCAGCCCGGGGTTCGCGCCGGACCACGCCTGGCTGCAGACCGCCCGCGTCGCCGGCGGCACCTGCCTCGGCGAACTCGATTTCGCGTCGCTGTTCTGGTCGGGCCAGCTCATCGCGATCACCGGGACCAACGGGAAGACGACCCTGACCGAGTTTCTCACCCATGCGCTGCGCACCGCCGGGGAAACGGCGTTCGCGGTGGGCAATGTCGGTTTCCCGTTCAGCCGTCTGCTGCTCCAGCCGTCCGCGGCCGACGCCATCGCGGTGTGTGAGGTCAGCTCATTTCAAGCCGAGACGCTGCAGCATTTTCACGCGGACGCCACCTTGTGGACCAATTTCGCGGAGGACCACCTGGAACGGCATCCGGGGCTGCAAAGCTATTTCGCGGCCAAGTGGAATCTCGTCGACCATACCCGGCCCGGCGCGATCTTTGCCGGCAGCAGCGTGGCGCGGTTTGCCAGCCAGTTCGGCCGGCCGCTCCCGCCGGAGGCGTGCGTCGCCACCGAGGACGCGGCGCCCGACGCGCGGCTCAACGGCACGCCGTTCGCCCTTTATCCCCAGCGGGAGAATTTTCAGCTGGCGCTGGCCTGGTGGCGGCAGACGCAGCGTTCCGAGCCCGCGCTGCACGGCGCCGCCCATTCGTTCCGGCTCGGCCGCCACCGGCTGGCTCTGGTCGGCGAATTCCGCGGCGTGTCGTTTTGGAACGATTCCAAGGCCACCAACTTTCATGCGGTGGAAGCGGCCCTGGCCACGTTTTCCGCGCCCGTGCACCTCATCCTGGGCGGCCGGGCCAAAGGCGGCGACCTCCGCGCCTTCGTGAGCCGGATTGCCGGAAAGTGCCGTCATCTCTGGCTCATCGGGGAGACCCGCGCGTCGCTGGCCGTCCTCTGTGCGGCCGCGCACGTCCCGCACACCGTCTGCGGTTCGCTTGAAGAGGCGGTGCACGGCGCCGCCGCCGCCGCCCGGCCGGGTGAGCCGGTGATCCTCAGCCCGGCATTTGCCAGCTTTGACATGTTTCGCAGCTATGCCGACCGGGGCGATCAGTTTGAAAGACTGGTGGCCGGCCTCGGCGAAACCTCCATTTTTCAGTAGCCAATCCGCTGCTGACCGACCCATAATCCAGCATTCTGCACCGCCCATGAATATCTTGAAGATCCTTGGCATCGTCGCCGGCATCCATGTCGTCGCCTTTTTCCTCATGTTTGTGAATCCGGGCTGCCGGTCCACCAGCCTGCGCCAGGCGCCCGCCAGCGGCGATACGGCACCGCCCCCGGCCCTGGGGCCCGCGGCCGCGACTGATCTCGGGACTGCGCCGGCGGTTTCGGTCAACATCCCGTCGCCAGGCCCCGTGCGCTACAGTCCGACGCGTCCGGGCACGCCCGCCTCGGAGGCGCTGGAGAATACGCCGCTCAACGATGTGACGCCGGCCACGACCTATACCGTCGTGCGGGGCGACAGCCTGTCGAGGATTGCGAAGAAGAATCACGCGACCGTGGCCGAACTCACCAGGGCCAATCATCTGACGAACAGCGCGGTCTTGAGCATCGGTCAGAAGCTCATCGTTCCCGGCAAGGCGTCGATGGGCGGCGGCGCCGAAGCGGTGGCGACCGGCGCCTCGTACACCGTCAAACCCGGCGACACGCTCGCGGCGATCGCGCATCGCGTCGGCAGCACCAGCGCTGAATTGAAACGGCTCAACAACCTGCACAGCGATTATGTGCAAGTGGGCCGGGAATTGAAACTGCCGGCGGTTCCCCCCCCGGCCGCCGCGGAGGAAACGCACAATCCCTCGGCGGCAGTGCCGGCCGGTCCCGCTTCCGTGAAGACGCCGGAAGGCGCCCTCACCCACGAGGTCAAACCCGGTGAGACCGTCGGGGCCATCGCCCGGAAATACCACGTGAAAACCCAGGATCTCCTGGTGGCCAATAACATTGCCGATCCGAGAAAAATCCGCCCCGGCCAGAATCTCGTGATCCCGGGCGGCGCCGCGTCCGGACCGGCCGCTGCTGCGGTCACGACGAGTCCGGCGGCGCCGGCCGGCCCGGCCTCCGCCGCGGCGAACACCGACACCTCCGTGCCGACGCTGGGTGCGCCGGCGAATGCGCCCGATCTTGATTCCGGCCTGAAACCGCAGAGCGACGTGCCGGTCATCAAGGCCGACGACAGCGGCAGCGAGACCAAGACCCCGTAAGGCGCTTCTTTCCGCCCGGTCCCCCGGCGAATATTCGACTGCGACCCCCTGGACGGCCGGCTGGAGGGGGCGCAGGGCCTTCCGGTTGAGCTGATTCTATCCTTCTCCCGCATGTCCCAGGAACCGTTCGAGAAACCACGCTGGATCGCGGCCATCAACCCCGCGATGGTCATCCTCGTCTGCGTCCTCAGCCTGTCGATTCTCGGGGTCACCGTCTTGTTCAGCGCGAGCGTTTCGCTCAAGGCAGATCCCTATTTTTACCTCAGCAAACAGCTCCTGTGGTTCGTGCTGGCCGCCGTCGCGTGCCTGGCCGTGAACCGGATGGATCTGGAATATGCCCGGCGTTACGTGTGGGTTTTTGCCGTGATGTGCCTGGTGGGGCTTCTGCTCGTGCTGATTCCGGGGATCGGCATCGCGGTGAAAGGCAGCCGGCGCTGGCTCGGCTTCGGGCCCGTGCGGCTGCAGGTTTCTGAATTCGCCAAGCTGGCGATGGTCTTCGGGCTGGCGCATTATCTCGCGCTAAACCAGACGCGGATTCACGACGTGGTGCGCGGCTTCGTGGTCCCGCTGGCGTGGATCACGGGCTTCGCCGGGCTGATTCTCCTCGAGCCGGATTTTGGCACGGCGGCGCTCACGTTCGCGATCGGCGTCATCCTTTTGTTTCTCGCCGGCGGCCGGCTGCGTTATTTGATCTCGGCGTTTGCCGGCGCGGCCGCCCTCCTGGCGGTGGCGGTGATCCACAATCCCAACCGTCTGGCGCGCTTTCTGGCGTTTCTCGATGTCGAGGGCAACCGGAGCGGTGGAACGTATCAGCTCTGGCAGGCGATTCTGGCCTTCGCCGCCGGCGGGGTGGAGGGCGTGGGGCTCGGCCAGGGCCGGCAGCAGAATAGTTTTCTGCCCGAGGTGCACACCGACTTCATCTTCGCGGTCATCGGCGAGGAGCTGGGGCTGACCTTCACGATCGGCGTGGTGGTTTTGTTTGCGATCCTGTTTGCCGCCGGGCTGTGTCACCTGCGCAAGGCCCCGAACCTGTTTCAATTCCTGCTCGTTGCGGGCTGTCTGCTGCTCATCAGCCTGCAGGCGCTGATCAATCTCGGCGTGGTGACCGGTTGCCTGCCGACCAAGGGCATGTCGCTGCCCTTCATCAGCGCCGGCGGGTCGAACCTGTTGCTGATGGGCATTCTCGTGGGGATCTTTCTCAACACGCAGCGGGCCTGGACCAGGCCCGCGCTGATGCATCGCGAGCGCACCTTGAAGGAGGTCATGGCGTGAACGGCGGGCGGTGGGCGGGGAGCGCGGGACGGAAAGGGTGGAGCGAATGAGCCGGTTTCTCATTGCGTGCGGCGGCACGGGCGGGCACCTCTCGCCAGGCATCGCGCTTGCGGAAGGGCTCAACGCGCGCGGCCATGAGACCACGCTCCTCATCAGCCACAAGAAGGTCGACGCCCGCCTGATCGGCAAATACCCGCAGCTCAGATTCGAGCGGATTCCCGGCGCCCCCTTCACGATCAACCCGGTGGGCTGCTGCCGTTTCTTCTGGCAGCAGGCGCGGGCCTTTTGGTTCAGTGTGCGCTTGATCCGGGCCTGGCACCCCGACGTGATCATCGGGTTTGGCGGCTTCACCACGTCCGGCATCATCGTCGTCGCGGCGCTGTTCCGCCGGCCCGCGGCGCTGCACGAAGCGAACCGCGTGCCCGGCCGCGCCATCCGTCTTTTGGGCGGACTCGCCCGGCGCCAGTATCTGCCGCCGGGCGTGCACCTGCGGGGAGTGCGGCACGCCGGGGTGCGCCATGTCGGACTGCCCGTCCGCCGCGAGATCATGCGGCTGCCGCATGAGGCGGCGCGGAGCCGGCTCGGGTTGGATCCGGCGCAAAAGGTGCTCGTGATCTTCGGCGGCAGCCAGGGCGCCGCACCCCTGAACAACTGGGCGCGGGAACGCCTGGGGCGCCTGGCGGCGGAGGGCATCCAGGTCTATTGTGTGACGGGCCTCGGCAAGGGAGGGGAAGAGGAGCGCGAACTCCGCGCGAGCTCCGGCGAGACGGTCAAGGCGATCTTCGTGCCGTTCTGTGACGATGTCGCGACCCTGCTGTCGGCCGCCGACCTGGTGGTCTCGCGGGCCGGAGCGGGCACGATCGCCGAGCTTATTCGCTGTGCCACCCCGGCGATTCTCGTGCCGTTTCCGCAGGCGGCCAACAACCACCAGTGGGCGAATGCGCGGTTTTTTGAGCAACAAGGCGGGGGGTTTGTGATCGACCAGCGCTACCTGGCCGAGCTCGATCGCGAAGTGAGCGACGTCATTTTCAACGACTGGCTGCTGCGCAAGTTTCGCGCGAATCTGCAGCGGATGGACCGCGCCAATTCGCTCGATCTGATTCTCGACGATCTCGAGGGACTCGCGCTCCCCGCCGGCCGGCCGGCGTCGGACCGGCCCGTGCCGCCCGTGAAATCCCAGTCGAAAGCCGCATGAGCGCCCGGCCGCTGCCACGACTCTTTGCCCGCGACATCCGTTCCGTCCATCTCGTCGGCGTCGGCGGCACGGGCATGGCGCCGCTGGCCCTTTGCCTGCGGCAGGCGGGCCTGGCCGTGAGCGGGGAAGACGACGCGCTGGCCCCGCTGGTGCGTCCCTGGCTGGAGCAGGCCGGCGTCGCGATCACGGCGCCGGGCGGCGTGCCGGAGCCGTGCGATCTGCTCGTGCGCTCCTCGGCCATCCCCGCGGATCATCCGGCGCGGGTGCGCGCCGTCGGACGTGGGCTGCCGCAGGTGCGCCGCGGCGAAATGCTGGCGGAATTGCTGCGAGACCGGAAGCTGGTCGCGATCGTGGGGGCGCACGGCAAGACGACGACGACCGGCCTGCTGATCACCGCGCTGCATCGCGCCGGTTTTCCCTGCGGCTGGCTGCTCGGCGGGCTGTTGGCCGACCAATCGCTGCCGCCCGGCCGGCTTGGCACGGAAGAATGGGTCGTGGCGGAGATTGACGAAAGCGACGGCACCATCGAGGGCTTTGCGCCCGAGATCACCGTGATCGTCAGCCTCGATTGGGATCACCCGGATTATTACGCGCGGATTGAAGAACTGGAGGGTACTTTTCGCCGCCTGGTCGCGCGGACACGGCGGGCAGTCGTGTTCGATCCGCACTGCCCGCTCTCGGCGCGGGTGATGGCGGGGGCGAACATTCCGGCCTTCACGTTTGGCGCCGACGGGCAATATCGCGCCTCCGTCGCCGGCGAATCCGGCAGCCACCTTTCGCTTCACCTGGAGGGCAACTTTCCCGTGCTCGATGTCTCGGTGCGGGCGCGCGGCGCGTTCAATGCGCACAATGCGGCGGCGGCACTGGCGGCGGCGCATCTGATGGGCGCGCCGTTGTCGCGGGATTTGCTGGCCGGCTATCCGGGCGCCTGTCGTCGCCAGCAGGTGCTCCGCGCCACGGAACGCCTGACCATCATCGAGGATTACGCGCATCATCCGACGGAGATCCGGGCGCTGCTCGCCAGCTTGCGTCAGCGCAGGACGGGCCGGCTCGTGGTGGTTTTCCAGCCGCACCGTTTTAGCCGGACCGCCCGGTTCAAGGCGGAGTTTGCCGCCGCGCTGAGCCTCGCCGACGAGCTCTTTCTGCTCGACGTCTATCCGGCGGGCGAAACGCCCGTGCCAGGGGGCACCACCGCCGATCTCTGCGCCGCGATCGCGGATGCCGGCGGATCTCTGCCCGTGACGCATCTGCCGGGCCGCAATCCCGATGTCATCGCGGCCGTGCGTCCGGCGTTGCAGCCCGGAGATTGGCTGGCCTTTGTCGGGGCCGGAGACATCGACCAGTGGGCGCACGAGTTCGCGGCGCAAGGGGGCGGAGATCTCCCGCGGGCGGCGGATTGGGATCGATTGGTCGGCGAGCTTCGGCCGCGGCTCTCGCCGGAGACGAAATTGGCCCGCGAGGAGCCGTTGGCACCGAAGACAACCATGCGCACCGGCGGACGGGCGCGCGGCTACTGCGAGCCGGCGGGAATCGACGACCTGCGGCTGGTGTTGCGCGAAGCGAGCCTGGGTTGTTTTCCCGTGTATGCTCTTGGTCGCGGCTCGAACCTGATCGTGCCCGACGAAGGGGTGGAAGGATTGGTGGTGTCCCTGGCGCATCCCGCCTGGCAGGCTTGCGAGCTTCGGCCCGGCGGACGCATCTGGGCCGGCGCGGGTTTGCGGCTGAAGAACTTGTGCGGCTTTGCCAGCAAGGCGGGCCTGGCCGGATTTGAATTTCTCGAGGGCATTCCCGGCTCCGTCGGCGGCGCGCTGCGGATGAATGCCGGTGCCATGGGCGGCTGGATGTTCGACCTGGTCGAGGAAGTGCAGTTGGTCACGCTCGCCGGCGAGGTGCGCACGCTGCCGAAGGAAAAGATGCGCACGGGCTACCGCCAGTGCGACGATCTGCGCGACGCCATTGCCCTGGGCGCGCTGCTCAGGCCGGCGGCGGCGGCGGAGAGCGAAACGATCAGCCGCCAGATCGATGTTTACCGTCGCCGGCGCCAGGAATCACAGCCGCGCGAGCCGAGCGCCGGCTGCGTTTTTCGGAACCCGCCGGCGGTCGCGGCCGGGAAACTCATCGATGAGCTGGGCCTGAAGGGCGAACGGGTGGGGGACGCCGAGGTCTCATCGGTGCACGCCAATTTCATCATCAATCGCGGGCAGGCGACGACCGCGGAGATCATCACGCTGATGCGCCGGGTACGGGACCGCGTGCGGCTGGCGCGGGGCATTACCCTGGAGCCCGAGGTCTTGCTCTACGGCCGGGAATGGAAGGACGTGCTGTGAATTTGCTCGAAATCGGCGCAGGCTGCGCCAACAAGGAAAGGTGCGCCGGGTTGAAGTCTGCCGGCGGTGCGGGGCCGGGTTTTCGGGTTGGGCTCAGAGCACCGGCGGCTCCCGCCGTTGAGTCGGGCGGCCCGTTGCCGCCTGTCATTTCTGCCAGCGTCTTCCGATGAGCCTGCCTGCCACCATTCCGCCGCCCTCGCGCTCCTGGAAGGATATCCGCCAGGGGGTCAATCCGCGCGCGATGTCGAAGGAAGGACACCGGCGGCGGACGGTGGCCGGCCTGAAATTCGCGGCGGTGTGCGCGCTCGTGCTCGGCGGGGCGGCGGCGGCGATCGAAGTTTACCTGACGTGGGAGAGCAATCCGGCGCGCATCAAGGATCCCGGCCAGAGCACCCCGCTCAAGCAGGTGTTCTTTTCCAGCGACGGCGTGCTGGACCGCCCCTGGCTCGACCAGACGCTGGCGCTGCCGAAGAATGCCAGCTTGATGAATCTCGACCTCGCGGTGCTGGAACGGCGGTTGCTCGCCTCGGGGCAGGCGCAAAGCGTGGTGCTCCGCCGGCGGTTCGCCGACAATTCGCTGGCGGTCGCCGTGCAGGAACGCACGCCGGTCGCCCGCATGATGGTGCAGGTGGGTGGCGATCCGCCCCGCCTGCGGCTCGTGGCGCCCGACGGCGTGGTCTACGAGGGCGTCGGCTACGAGCCCGCAGTGCTGGAGCGGTTGCCGTGGCTCGACGGCGTGCGGTTGCGGCGTTCGGCCAAACACGGATTTGAGCCGATCGCGGGAATGGAGCGGACGGCCGAGTTGTTGCGCGCCGCCCAGGCCCTGGTGCCGGAGCTGTTCGCCGGCTGGCACGTCGTGTCGCTGGCCCGATTCGCATCGGACCAGGAGATCATGGTGCGCTCGGCCGTGATTCCGGAGATCGTGTTTGATGTGCGGGATGACTTTCCCCGGCAGTTGGCGCGGCTGGACTACATCGTCGATTTTTTCCGTTCGAAGGGGGCGCCGCCGCTGCAGCGGATCGACCTCGCGCTCGGCGGGCAGGTGCCGGTCGAATTACAGGAGACCGCCCCGCTGGAGCCGGCGCGCGTCCAACCTCACAAGACAGCTTCTCAACCAAAACAGAGACGTGATTTCTAAGACCAGACTCATTGGTGCCGTTGAAATCGGCACCTCCAAGGTGACCGTTCTCGTGGGGGAACTCATGCGCGGGCGTACCCTCAACATTGTCGGCCTCGGTTCGTGCCCGTCGCGGGGGGTGATCAAGGGCGGCGTGGTGGACTACAAAGAGGCGAGTGCGTGCACGCATGCCGCGTTCCGGGCGGCGGAGGACGGGGCGGGCTCCCCGGTGGACGCGGTTTATCTGGCGCAAACCGGCGCGCACCTCGAGGGTTTCTACCACGAGGCCTCGGTCAACGTGAACGCCGCGGACAACTGCGTGGGCGCGCTCGACATCGACACGGCCTGCCGGCTGGCCATGGCCAAGGAACTTCCGGCCGGTCGCGCGGTGGTGCATCATATCCGCCGGCCCTTCCGGCTGGACGGCCGCCTGGTGCCCGATCCCGAACACCTCGTGGGCCAGCGGCTGGAGGTGGGCTACTGGACGGTGCACGGCAGCGAGGCCAAGATCGGCGACCACATCCACGTCATCACCGGATTCAATCTCCGCGTGGATGAACTGATCCTGTCGAGTCTCGCCTCGGGCACCATGGTCACCACGCCCGAAGAGCGACAGAATGGCGTGCTGGTCCTCGACCTCGGCTGCGGGACGACGGATTTTGTGCTCTACCACGACGGGGTGGCCTACCAGACCGGCGTGGTACCGGTGGGCGGCGACCATTTCACCAACGACCTCAGTCTCGGGCTGCGGCTCACGCGGCCGCAGGCGGAAAAGCTCAAACTGCGCTATGGCTCGGCCATGCTGCGGTCGCGCGACAAGCACGAGAAGGTCTGGCTCAACGGCGATTACTCCGTCGGCGACCGGCAGTTTTCGCGCCAGGCGATCGAGCAGATCACCGCCGCGCGCGCGCGGGAGCTTTTCGAGGTGGTCCGGGCCAAGCTCGACGCCGCCTTCGTGCCGGAACAGACGCCGGTCGGCGTGATTCTCACCGGCGGGGCGGCCAAGATGCCCGGCATGGACGAGGCGGCCGGCAAAGTCTTTGGCGTGCCCGGGCGGCTCGGCGAGCCGGCTTCGTGGGTGGCCGACGAACTGCGCGATCCCGGCTTCAGCACTCCGCTCGGGCTGCTGTATTTCGGCCTCAATTCGCAGGCGGAGCGGCGGCCGGCCGCCCGGCGGTCCAACGGCATTCTGCAAAGCCTCAAACGTATCCTGGTTGCCTCCTGAGCCATGCAATTTGACCCGAACCACAACGAGCTTCCGCTCACCCACGAAATCCTCACCGACCGGTCGATCGCCATCAAGATGGTCGGGGTGGGCGGCGCGGGTTCGAATGCGATCGACCGGCTCAAGATGGACAATCTCGCGCGGCTGCAGCTTGCCGTCATCAACACCGATTTGCAGGCGCTGTCTTCCTCCCCGGTCCAGGACAAGGTGCTGATTGGCGGCCAGGTGACCCGGGGCCTCGGCACCGGCGGCGACCCGGAGCTCGGTCGCGAGGCGGCCGAGGCCGACCGGGAGAAAATCGCCGCGGTGGTGAAAGGTTGTGATCTCGTGTTCCTGCTGGCCGGGCTGGGGGGCGGCACGGGCGGTGGCGCCGCGCCGATTGTCGCCGACGTGGCGACCGAGCAGGGCGCGCTGGTCATTGCGTATGTCACGATGCCCTTCAGCTTCGAAGGCGGCCGGCGCCTGAAGCAGGCGGAAGAGAGTTTGCTGGCCTTGCGCCGCACCTGCGATGCGGTGATTCCGCTCGCCAACGACGTACTGCTGCAGGAGTGCAGCGACACCACTGGGGTCCTGGCGGCGTTTGCCCAGGCCGATGCCTGGATCGGTCGCGGCGTGAAATCGATCTGGTCGATGCTCTTCCGCACCGGCCTGATCAATCTCGATTTCGCCACCCTGCAGCAGGTGTTTCAGTCGCGGGGCGGCAAGACGCTCTTCAGTCTCGGACGTGGCGAGGGCCCGCAAGCGGTGGCCCAGGCGATCGAAAGCATCAAGGTTTGTCCCTTGCTGCATACGACGGAGTTTTCCCGCAAGGCGGATCGTCTGCTGGTGAATATCATTGGCGGCACCGACCTCACGCTGCCGATGGTGAACGAACTCATGACCGCGATCACCGAGCAATACGGCCGGGATTCGCATGTCATCATGGGCGCGGTGATCGACGAGGGCATGCAGCAGCAACTGGAGGTTTGTGTGATCGGCACGACGGACGTGGGCAACCGCAACCAGACGCCGCGGCGGCCGCTGGTCGCGGCCCGGAGCGTCACCCTCGCGCCGGCCAGGACCGCGGGCGAAAAGCCTGCCGGTGCGACGGCGGCGCCGTCCGCCACGCCCGATCCGGCGCCCGCGGACCGCACCGAGCAAAACGAATTCTCGTTCGCCGAGGTGGAGAGCCGGGGCTACTTCGACAAAACGGACCGGAATCTCTTCGAGGGTCAGGATCTCGATGTTCCGACTTACCTGCGCAAAGGAGTCAAAATCGGGGTGTAGATCGCCGCGCGGCGCCTTTCACCGTCGGCGAGGGGACGCGCCGTCGCAGCGCCGCCATGCTTGGAACCGCAGAGCTGAAGCCCGCGCCGCTCCCTTCCTGCGGCGACAGGAACGCGGCGGCGCTCCCGCAGGGTTCAGGATGACGGGCTGATTGTCCGATGGCGGGTCAGGCCTTCTTCTTTCCGTCCGCGGATGACCTGCTCTTTTTGCCGCCCGAACCAATGGCGATCCCCGCCACGACTCCGACTGCGAACATCGCGAAATAGAGGAGGGCGGCGGTGGCCCGGATCTTCTCCTTCATCAGCACCGGAAAGGAGAAATCGATCAGATGGGTATTGTTGATGCCGACGTAGAGGACGGCAAACAGCATCACCAGGAAGACGATCGCGCGGAAGAGCACTTTCATTGGCGGTAGCGTTGGGTTGTCCAGGGAAAAATTCAAGACTTTGGTCACGATCGGGCAACGTGGGTCGCGACGCCGCACAGCGTGGTTGACTTCATTGCCGTGCCGTCGGAAAAAAGGTTCCATTCTCAATCATCCCAAACCAGAGGAGACAAAATGCCGCACCATCGTTCCATCCTTGCCCTCGTTCTTGCCGCCGTCATCGCCGCGCCGCTCGCCTTCTGCGCCGACGACACCCATGTGAAAGGTCCGAGTCCGGCGCACATCTCAATGGGGCAGAAGGTCGACGTTGCGAATTACCTTGTACCCGGAAAAACCACCATCGTCGATTTCTACAGCGAGTATTGCCGCCCTGCCGCGCGATCGCTCCGAAGCTGGTGAATCTGCACAAGAGCCGTGACGACATCGCCGTCGTCAAGGTCGATATCAATCGGCCCGGAGTGAAAGGCATCGATTGGGAGTCCCCGGTGGCCCAGCAGTACCAGTTGCATTCGATACCGCACTTTAAGATCTACGGCCCTGATGGGAAGCTTCAGGCGGAAGGGGATGCGGCATACGACCAGGTTCAGAAGTGGGTGGAATAGGCGGTCTTGAGGCTTGGGAAACGTCCGGGAAGGACCGGACGAGTTCTGTTGGTGGCACGGGCGGCCGGCCTGCCATCTCGTCTGCTATTGGCTGGGCGCTGGCGGAAGCCTTGGCGAAGGCTGGGTCTCGCCCGTGAGATTGGCTGAACCGGAACGATTCAGTTGACCAAGGTGGAACCCGCCGTCC